>NZ_JBPKJK010000023.1:0-76734 GCF_051756985.1 Saccharothrix sabaoui | reverse complement strand
TCGGGCCAGCCGCGAACGCTCTGGTGCGGTCATGAAACGCACCGTATCGATGCGGACCCCTCTTGACGATCGGCCACCAAGGTGTCTGAGGCCCCTTGACTTGTCACGCGGCAGTGATCTGCGGCACGCGGGCGGGACGCAGGGCCTGATGCACGTGCACCCGGGCGTGCAGCTGCGTTTGCACAGGTCGGGGGTTGCGAATCGATGCAGTCGGACAGCCGTCGCGACGCTGCGGGTTCCCGCAGTGCGCCGGGCCCGGCCGGACCCGCCGGCCCGGCCGGGGCGTCGCTCAGGCCGGGTCGGCCCAGGCTTCGGCCAGCAGCCGGCGGGTCTCCCCCAGCAGCTGCGGCAGGACCTTCGTCTGGCCGATGACGGGCATGAAGTTCGCGTCGCCGCCCCAGCGGGGCACGACGTGCTGGTGCAGGTGGGCCGCGATGCCCGCGCCCGCCACCACGCCCTGGTTCATGCCGATGTTGAACCCGTGCGGGCTCGCGACCTGCCGCATCACGCGCATCGCGCGCTGCGTGAACGCGGCGAACTCGGCCGTCTCCTCGGTCGTCAGGTCGGTGTAGTCGGGCACGTGCCGGTAGGGCAGCACCATCAGGTGACCCGGGTTGTACGGGTAGAGGTTCAGCACCGCGAAGACCAGTTCGCCGCGCGCCAGGATCAGGCCGTCGGCGTCGTCGAGGTCGGTGACCCGGCAGAACGGGCACCCCTCGGGCTCGTCGCCGACCGCCTTGCCCTCGCCGCGCACGTACGACAGGCGGTGCGGGGTCCACAGGCGCTGCAGCGCGTCGTGGACCCCGACCCCGTCCTGCTCCTCGAAGTCCGTCGTCACTGGACGAGGTCCGCCGTGGGCGAGGCGTTCTCGCGGCGGGCGATCCAGTCGACGACCGTCTCGACCGCCTTGGCGACCGGCACGCCGTTGACCTGGGTGCCGTCGCGGAATCGGAACGACACCGCGCCCTGCTCCACGTCCTTGCCGCCCGCGAGCAGCATGAACGGCACCTTCTGCGTGGTGTGGGTGCGGATCTTCTTCTGCATCCGGTCGTCGGAGGCGTCCACCTCGACCCGGACGCCCTTCGCCTTGAGCTGCTTCGCCACGTCGAACAGGTGGTCGACGTGCTCGTCGGCGATCGGGATGCCCACGACCTGCACCGGCGCGAGCCACGCCGGGAACGCGCCCGCGTAGTGCTCGGTCAGCACGCCGAAGAACCGCTCGATCGAGCCGAACAGCGCCCGGTGGATCATGATCGGCCGCTGCCGCGAGCCGTCCGCGGCGGTGTACTCCAGCTCGAACCGCTTCGGCTGGTTGAAGTCCAGCTGGATGGTCGACATCTGCCACGACCGGCCGATGGCGTCCTTGGCCTGCACCGAGATCTTCGGCCCGTAGTAGGCGGCGCCGCCCGGGTCGGGCACCAGCTCCAGGCCCGAGTCGAGCGCGGCCTGGCGCAGCGTCTCGGTCGCCTCCTCCCACTCCTCCGGGTCGCCGATGAACTTGGGCGAGTCGTCCCGGGTGGACAGCTCCAGGTAGAAGTCGCTCAGGCCGTAGTCGGCGAGCAGGTCGAGCACGAACTTGAGCAGCGACCGCAGCTCGCCCGGCATCTGCTCCTTGGTGCAGTAGATGTGCGAGTCGTCCATGGTCAGGCCGCGGACGCGGGTCAGGCCGTGCACGACGCCGGACTTCTCGTAGCGGTAGACCGTGCCGAACTCGAACAGCCGCAGCGGCAGCTCCCGGTACGACCGCCCGCGCGACCTGAAGATCAGGTTGTGCATCGGGCAGTTCATCGCCTTGAGGTAGTAGTCCTCGCCCTCGAACTCGATGGGCGGGAACATCGTCTCCGCGTAGTACGGCAGGTGGCCCGAGGTGTGGAACAGCCCGCCCTTGCTGATGTGCGGGGTGTTGACGAACTCGTACTCCGCCTCCTCGTGGCGGTGGCGCGCGTAGTTCTCCAGCTCGCGGCGGATGATGCCGCCCTTCGGGTGGAACACCGGCAGGCCCGAGCCCAGCTCGTCGGGGAAGCTGAACAGGTCCAGCTCCGCGCCCAGCTTGCGGTGGTCGCGGCGCTCGGCCTCGGCGACGCGCTCCAGGTGGGCGTCCAGCGCCTCCTGCGACTCCCACGCGGTGCCGTAGACGCGCTGGAGCTGCGGGTTCTTCTCGTTGCCGCGCCAGTAGGCGGCGGCCACGCGGGTCAGCTTGAACGCCGGGATGTGCTTGGTGGTCGGCACGTGCGGGCCGCGGCACAGGTCGCCCCAGACGCGGTCGCCGGAACGCGGGTCGAGGTTGTCGTAGACGGTCAGCTCGCCGCCGCCCACCTCCATGACCTCGGAGGAGTCCACGTCGCTCTTGAGGTCGACCAGTTCGAGCTTGAACGGCTCGGAGGCCAGCTCGGCCTTGGCGGCGTCGACGGACTCGACGACCCGGCGGTTGAACCGCTGCGCGCCCTTGACGATCGCCTTCATGCGCTTCTCCAGCGCCTGGAGGTCCTCGGGGGTGAACGGCTTGTCGACCTGGAAGTCGTAGTAGAAGCCGTCCCGGACCGGCGGGCCGATGCCCAGCTTGGCCTCGGGGAACTGCTGCTGCACGGCCTGCGCGAGCACGTGGGCGGTCGAGTGGCGGATCACGCTGCGGCCGTCCTCGGTGTCGGCGGCGACCGCCTCCACCTCGACGTCGGTCCGCGGCGCCCACGACAGGTCGCGCAGGGTGCCCTCGGGGTCGCGCACGACCACGACGGCGTCCGGGCCCTTGCCCGGCAGGCCCGCCTCGCGGACCGCGGTGCCCGCCGTGGTCCCCGCCGGCACCACCACGCGAGGTGGCTCGGAAGCGGCTGCGGGACGTGGCTGGGACACGGTGACTCCTAGGTTGGCGCGGTGACGCTGACCCACCGATGTTATCGGTGCTCATCCACGGCTTTTCCCCCGCACCACGCCCACCGTCCCCCGATAGCGCGAGAGTCCAACGCCCAGGCCCCGAGAGTCCAACGCTCAAGACCCGAGAGTCCAACGCTCGGGACCCCTGAGTTCTGCGTTCGGGTCGGGTCGGGCGGCGGCGCGCGGGGGTCCCGAGCGCAGAACTCAGGGGTCCTGGAGGTTGGACTCTCGGGACCTGGGCGTTGGACTCTCGGGGCCTGGAGGTTGGACTCTCGGGGTGGGGCTTTGGCTGGTTGGTTACTTTGGGTTAGAAGTTGGTGACGTTGGGGAGTCTCAGGGGATCGACAGCGGTGGCACAGGGGTGGCACAGGTCGGTGACGGAGGCTGGGGCCACCACGCACGGAGAGAGCAGGGGGCCCGCCATGTCGGAACCGCAGCAACCCACCACACCGGGACAACAGCCCGTCACGCCGTCGGCACCCGCGGAGCCGGTCGAGGCCGCGGCGGAGCGGCCGACGGTCGAGCAGGCACGGGCCCTACCGGTCGCGCCGGTGCGCCGGGGGCGGGTGCGGGGGTTCGTCCGCCACCGCGCCACCCAGTTGGTCGCAGTCGGTCTGCTCGGCCTGGTCCTCGGGGGCGGGGCCGTGGCCCTCCTCGACCGCGACGGGCCGCGGGTCCGCGCCGGGGTCGACCGGCCCGGGCACTCGCGGTTCGACGACCGGGGCGACGGCAGGGGCGGCGACTGGAGGGGCGACCGGAGGGGTGGCGAGCGGGGTGAGCGGGGGCCCGGTCGCGGGGGCGAGCGCTGACCCGGACGGCCCTGCCGCTACGTCAGGAAGCCGCGCAGCAGCAGGGCCGTCCCGTCCAGGTGCTCGGCCATGGCCCTCCGCGCCGCCTCGGCGTCGCCGGCCAGGATCTGCGCCACGATCACCTCGTGCTGCTCGTTGGAGTGCGCGAGGTTGGGCGGCAGCAGCGGGATGCGGTCCAGCAGCTCGTTGACCCGCATCCGGACGTCCGCGACCGCCGCCGTGAGCGACGCCGACCCGGCCGCCTCCGCGATGGCCAGGTGCAGCCGCGAGTCCTTGCGCCGGTACTCCTCCAGCGGGGCGTCCCGGCACTCCGCCAGCCGCGACAGCAGGTCGCGCCGCTCCACGGCGCCCAGCGACCGCCCCGCCGCGCACTCCGCCGCGCCGCTCTCCAGCACCGACCGCAGCGTCACGGCGTCCAGCAGCTCACCCGCCGGCACCTGGCGCCCGGACGGCACGGCCGGCACGGACGCGGTGACGAACGTGCCGCCGTACCGCCCGCGCCGCGACTCGACGAACCCGGCGTCCTGCAACGACCGGATCGCCTCGCGCAGCGTCACCCGGCTCACGCCCAGCCGCTGCGCCAGCTCCCGCTCGGCGGGCAGCCGCTCCCCCGGCCCGACCGCGCCGAGCCGGATGGCCTGCATGAGCCGCTCCACGGTCTCCTCGAACGCGTTGCCCGCCCGCACGGGGCGGAACAACGCGTCCGCCAGCGGGGTCACAGCGGGGTCACGTAGGCACCGGCGATCCCGCCGTCCACGAGGAAGTTCGACGCGGTGACGAACGACGAGTCGTCGCTGGCCAGGAACGCCACCGCGGCGGCGATCTCCTCGGGTTCGGCGAACCGCCCGAGCGGCACGTGCACCAGCCGCCGCGCGGCCCGCTCCGGGTCCTTGGCGAACAGCTCGCGCAGCAGCGGCGTGTTCACCGGTCCGGGCGACAGGGCGTTGACGCGCACCCCCTGGCGGGCGAACTGCACGCCCAGCTCGCGGCTCATGGCGAGCACGCCGCCCTTGGACGCGGTGTAGGAGATCTGCGACGTGGCCGCGCCCATCGTGGCCACGAACGACGCGGTGTTGATCACCGATCCCCGGCCCTGCGCGAGCATGTGCGGGATGGCGTACTTGCAGCACAGGTACACCGAGGTGAGGTTCACCTTCTGCACCCGGTCCCACGCCTCGATGCCGGTGGTGAGGATCGAGTCGTCGTCGGGCGGCGAGATGCCCGCGTTGTTGAACGCGACGTCGAGCGAGCCCCAGGTGTCCACGGCGGTCTGGAACAGCGCCGCCACCTGCTCCTCGTCGGTCACGTCGACCTGCACGAACAGGCCGGACACCTCGTCGGCCGCCGCCTTGCCCGCGTCGCCGTCGACGTCGGCGACGACGACCCGCGCGCCCTCCGACGCGAGTCGCCGCGCCGAGGCCAGGCCGATCCCGCTGCCGCCGCCGGTGACGACGGCGACCCGGCCCTCAAGTCGCTGAACCATGTGCTCTCTCCCGCGGTCTCGGAGTTCAGTGCGCGATGAAGACGTTCTTGGTCTCGGTGAACGCGTCGAGGGCGTCCGGCCCCAGCTCGCGGCCCAGCCCGGACTGCTTGAACCCGCCGAACGGCGTCCAGTACCGCACGGACGAGTGAGAGTTCACGGAGAGGTTCCCGGCCTCGACGGCCCGCGACACGCGCAGCGCGCGGCCCACGTCCCGGGTCCAGATCGAGCCGGACAGCCCGAAGTCGCTGTCGTTGGCCAGCCGCACGGCGTCCTCCTCGTCGGTGAACGGCAGCACGGCCACGACGGGTCCGAACACCTCCTCGCGGACCACCGGGTCGGTGGGCGAGACCGGCGCGAGGACGGTCGGCGGGAACCAGAACCCCGGCCCGGACGGCGCGGTGCCGCGGAACGCGACGGGCGCGTCGGGCGGCACGTAGGAGGCGACCTTGTCGCGGTGCGCGGCGGAGATCAGCGGCCCCATCTCGGTGGCCTCGTCGCCGGGCGCGCCGACGACCACGCCGCGCACGGCGGGTTCGAGCAGCTCCATGAACCGGTCGTAGACCGACGCCTGCACGAGGATGCGCGACCGGGCGCAGCAGTCCTGGCCCGCGTTGTCGAACACCCCGTACGGCGCGGTCGCGGCGGCCCGCTCCAGGTCGGCGTCGTCGAAGACGATGTTCGCGGACTTGCCGCCCAGCTCCAGCGTGACCCGCTTGACGTGCTCGGCGCACCCGGCCATGACCTGCTTGCCGACCCGGGTGGAGCCGGTGAACACGACCTTGCGCACGGCGGGGTGCGTGACGAACCGCTGCCCCACGACCGGTCCCGAGCCCGGCAGCACCTGGAACACGTCCTCGGGGACGCCCGCGTCCCTGGCCAGCTCGGCCAGGCGCAGGGCGGTGAGCGGGGTCAGCTCGGCGGGTTTGAGCACGACGGTGTTCCCGGCGGCCAGCGCGGGCGCGAAGCCCCACCCGGCGATGGGCATCGGGAAGTTCCACGGCACGATCACGCCGACGACGCCCACCGGCTCCTGGAAGGTCACGTTCAGCCCGCCGGGCACCGGGATCTGCCTGCCGAACAGGCGTTCCGGCGCGGCCGAGTAGTAGTGCAGGACGTCGCGGACGTTGCCCGCCTCCCACCGCGCGTTGCCGATGGTGTGCCCGGAGTTGCGCACCTCCAGCGCGGCCAGCTCCTCGACCGCGCCGTCGACGGCCTCCGCGAAGCGGCGCAGCAGCCGGGCCCGGTCGCCCGGGGCCACGGCGCGCCACGCGGGCAGCGCCCGCGACGCCCGGTCGACGGCCTCGTCGGTCTCCTCCAGGGAGGTCAGGGGCACCGAGCGGACCACCTCCTCGGTGGCCGGGTCGATCACGTCGAACGCGGTCATGCCACTCCTCCGTCCCCGCACGCCGCCACCAGGGCGGCGAACAACCGGTCGTCCTCGCTGTCGGCCTCCGGGTGCGACTGCACGCCGAGCACGAACCGCGTGCCCGGCAGCTCCACGGCCTCCGCGGTGCCGTCGGGCGCGGTCGCGGTGATCCGCAGGCCGTCGCCGACGGCGTCCAGGGCCTGGTGGTGGTGGCAGTGGACGGTCGTGGCCGGGCCGACGACGCCGGAGAGCAGCGTGCCGGGCGCGACGGCGATGCCGGTGTGCTCGAACACGCCGGGCCCCGGGCTGTGGCCGTCGACGTGCTGCACCAGGGTGCCGCCGAGCGCGACGTTGAGCACCTGCATCCCCCGGCACACGGCCAGCAGCGGCAGGTCCAGCTTGAGCGCGGCGCGGGCGAGGGTCAGCTCGGCGGCGTCCCGCTCGGGGCGGGGCGGCCCGGTGCGCGGGTCGCGCGGTCGCCCGTACAGCGCCGGGTCGAGGTCCGCGCCGCCCGCCAGCACCAGGCCGTCGAGGAAGCCGATGGCGTCCGCGTCCCAGTGCCCGACGGGCGGCAGCAGCACGGGGTTGCCGCCCGCGCGCACCACCGAGTCGAGGTAGTCGCGGTGCAGGACGGCCGCCTCCACGTCCCAGACGCCGAACTTCGTCCGTTCGAGGTAGGTGCTGACGCCGATGAGCGGCCTACAGCCGTTCGAAGCCACGGATGCGCTCCCAGTCGGTCACGGCGGAGTCGAACGCGGCCAGCTCGACCCTGGCGGCGTTGAGGTAGTGGTCGACCACGTCCTGCCCGAACGCGTCGCGCGCGATCTCGCTGCGGGCCAGCAGGGACGCGGCGTCGCGCAGCGTGGTGGGCACGGTGGGGCGGTCGGAGGCGTAGGCGTTGCCGGTGAACTCCTCCTCCAGCGGCAGCTCGTTGTCCACGCCGTGCAGGCCGGCCGCGATCAGCGCGGCCACCGCGAGGTACGGGTTCACGTCGGCGCCCGGCACGCGGTTCTCGAACCGCAGCCCGTGGCCGCGGCCGACCACGCGCAGCGAGCACGTCCGGTTGTCCCGCCCCCACGCCACGGCGGTCGGCGCGAAGCTGCCGCGCGCGAACCGCTTGTAGGAGTTGATGTTCGGGGCGAGGAAGCAGGTCAGCTCGCGCAGGCCGGCGAGCTGGCCGGCCATGAAGTGCTCCATGAGCTTGGACATGCCCCGGCCCTCGGCGAACACCGGCTCGCCGTCGGCGTCGCGCAGGCTCAGGTGGATGTGGCAGGAGCTGCCCTCGCGCTCGTCGTACTTGGCCATGAACGTGAGCGACTTGCCGTGCTGCGCCGCGATCTCCTTGGCGCCGGTCTTGTAGATGCTGTGGTTGTCGCAGGTCGCCAGGGCCTCGGTGTAGCGGAACGCGATCTCGTGCTGGCCGGGGTTGCACTCGCCCTTGGCGGACTCCACGACCATGCCCGCGCCGGTCATGTGGTTGCGGATGGCGCGCAGCAGCGGCTCGATGCGCCCGGTGCCCAGCAGCGAGTAGTCCACGTTGTACTGGTTGGCCGGGACGAGGTCGCGGTAGCCGCTGTTCCAGGCTTCCTCGAAGGTGGTGTCGAAGACGATGAACTCCAGCTCGGTGCCCACGAACGCGGTCAGCCCGCGCTCGGCGAGCCGGTCGAGCTGCCTGCGGAGGATCTGCCGGGGCGAGACGGCGACGGGTTCGTCGTCCTCCGTCACGATGTCGCACATGACCAGGGCGGTGCCCTCGTGCCACGGCACGCGGCGCAGCGTGGACAGGTCGGGGCGCATGACGAGGTCGCCGTAGCCGCTGTCCCAGGAGGACGAGGCGTAGCCCTCGACGGTGTTCATCTCGACGTCCACGGCGAGCAGGTAGTCGCAGCCCTCGGCGGTGTGCTCCATCACCTCGTCGACGAAGTAGCGCGCGGCGCAGCGCTTGCCCTGGAGGCGGCCCTGCATGTCGACGACGGCGACCAGCACCGTGTCGATCTCGCCGCTGTCCACGAGCACGCGCAACTCCTCGACGGCAAGCATCGGCAGTACCTCCAAAGGTATGGCAGCGAACCATTGGACGCACCAATCTTGACACCATCGAGTGGCCCACGCCACCCTCAAATCCCCTTCAAAGGAACGCGACTGACCCATTAGGGAGCGTCGATGGCCAAGCACGTCGAATACGAGAAGGTGGGCAGCGACTACCTGGAGCAACGCCAGCTGAAGCGGGGCGCGGCGGGGTGGGTGCTGCTGGCGGGCCTGGGTGTCTCCTACGTCATCTCCGGCGACTTCGCCGGCTGGAACTTCGGCCTCGCCCAGGGCGGCTGGGGCGGGCTGCTCATCGCGACGGTCCTCATGGGCCTCATGTACGCGTGCATGGTGTTCGGCCTGGCGGAGATGGCCTCGGCGCTGCCCGTGGCGGGCGGCGGGTACGGCTTCGCGCGCCGCGCCCTCGGACCGCTCGGCGGGTTCGCCACCGGCGTGGCCGTCCTCATCGAGTACGCCATGGCGCCGGCGGCGATCGCGGTGTTCATCGGGGGGTACGTGGAGACGCTCGGGCTGTTCGGGCTCACCAGCTCGTGGCCGGTGTACCTGGCGTGCTTCGTGATCTTCATCGGCGTGCACCTCTACGGCGTGGGCGAGGCGCTGCGGCTGATGTTCGCCATCACCGGCGTCGCGGTCGTGGCGCTCGTCGTGTTCGTGGTGGGGATGATCCCGAAGTTCGAGCCGGCCAAGCTGTTCGACCTCGCCGAGGGCGACTCGTTCCTCCCGTTCGGCGTCACGGGCGTGCTGGCCGCGCTGGTGTTCGCGATCTGGTTCTTCCTCGGCGTCGAGGGCGTCCCGGTGGCCGCGGAGGAGGCGCGCGACCCGAAGCGGGACATGCCGCGCGGCATCATCGCGGCGATGGCCGTGCTGCTGGTGTTCGCCGCGGCCATCCTGGTGTTCGCGGCGGGCGGCGCCGGGTCGGAGGCGCTGAAGGCGTCGGACAACCCGCTGCCCGCGGCGGTGCGCGCGGCCTACGGCGGGGACAACCTCCTCGCCCAGGTCGTGAACTACGTCGGTCTGGCCGGCCTGGTGGCGAGCTTCTTCTCGCTGATCTTCGCCTACTCGCGGCAGCTGTTCGCGCTCTCGCGCGCCGGGTACCTGCCGCGCTGGCTGTCGCGCACCGGCAAGCGCAAGACGCCGTACCTGGCGCTGATCGTGCCCGGCGCGATCGGGTTCGCGCTGGCGGCGATCACCCGCGACGGCGCGGTGCTCATCAACATCGCGGTGTTCGGCGCGGCGCTGTCCTACGTGCTGATGATGGTGTCCCACATCGTGCTCCGGGTCCGCGAGCCCGACCTGGAGCGGCCGTACCGGACGCCGGGCGGCGCGGTCACCACGGGCGTGGCGCTGGTCTTGGCGGTGGCGGCGGTCGTGGCCACGTTCTTCGTCGACGAGGTGGCCGCCGGGATCACCGCGGGCATCGTCGTGGTGGCGCTGGCCTACTTCTGGTTCTACAGCCGGCACCACCTGGTGGCGTCCGCGCCGGAGGAGGAGTTCGCGGCCATCGCGCAGGCCGAGGAGGAGCTGAGGGACTGATCGGAGGTCGGGTGGCGGTTCCCCCCTCACCGCCACCCGACTCCACCCGAAGGTGGACTTTCGCTCACCGTCCGCGACGGGAACCCCCTGACCACGGGTGCCACCGGGTGAGGAGGTAGGGCCATGACCGCCAGGACGTTCGCCGCCGGTATCGCCGCCGCGGCACTGCTCTCGACCGCCGCCGTGACCACCGGCACGGCGACCGCGGCGCCGAGCTCCGAGGAGCAGGTGCTCTCGCTGACCAACGGCGAGCGGGCCGCGGTCGGCTGCCCCGCGCTGACCGCCAACGCGCAGCTGGGCGCGGCCGCGAAGCGGCACAACGACGAGATGGCGCGCACCGGCAACTTCAGCCACACCGGCGTGGACGGCAGCACGCCCGCGCAGCGCGTCACCGAGGCCGGCTACACCTACCGCACCACGGCGGAGAACATCGCGATGGGCCAGGGCACGGCCGAGGAGGTCGTGGGCTCGTGGATGGCCAGCGAGGGCCACCGCGCCAACATCCTGAACTGCGAGCTGCGCGACCTGGGCGTCGCGTTCACCACCGACGCGGGCGGGCGGACGTACTGGACGCAGGAGTTCGGCCTGCACCAGTGACGACGGGTCGGCGGCGCGGCGGGCCGGCGGCGCGGGCGGGCCGGCGGGTCGGCGGCGGACCTCCGTGAGCAGGGCGTCGAGGAACCGGCCCGCGGGGTGCGCCCCGTGCCCGCCCGCGGGCGCCCTGGCAGGATCGGGGCGTGAGTGACATTCAACGTGTTGGAGTGGTGGGCTCGGGCCTGATGGGGTCCGGCATCGCCGAGGTCTGCGCCCGCGCCGGCCTCGACGTGCTGGTCGCCGAGGTCAGCCCGGACGCCACGGAGGCCGCGCGCGGGCGGATCGCCTCGTCGCTCGGCCGGGGGGTGCGCAGCGGCAAGCTGTCCACCGAGGACCGGGACGCCGCACTGGAGCGCCTGCGGTTCACCACCGACCTCGCCGACTTCGCCGACCGGAACCTGGTCGTGGAGGCCGTCGCCGAGAACGAGCAGGTCAAGACCGAGATCTTCGCGACCGTGGACAAGGTGGTCGTCGACCGGGACGCGATCTTCGCGTCGAACACCTCGTCGATCCCGATCATGAAGCTGGGCATGGCGACCAGCCGGCCGGAGCAGGTCATCGGCGTGCACTTCTTCAACCCGGTGCCGGTGCTGAAGCTCGTGGAGCTGGTGCCGTCGCTGCTGACGGGCGAGCAGACGAAGGCCCGCGCCGAGGCGTTCGTGACCGGCGTCCTGCACAAGGAGGTCATCCGCTCGCAGGACCGGGCCGGGTTCGTGGTGAACGCCCTGCTGATCCCCTACCTGCTGTCGTCGATCCGGATGCTGGAGTCCGGGTTCGCCAGCGCGGAGGACATCGACAACGGCATGGTGCTGGGCTGCGCGCACCCGATGGGCCCGCTGCGCCTGGCCGACCTGATCGGCCTGGACACGACCAAGGCCATCGCCGAGTCGATGTACGAGGAGTTCAAGGAGCCGCTGTACTCCCCGCCGCCGCTGCTGCTGCGCATGGTGGACGCGGGCCTGCTGGGCAAGAAGAGCGGGCGCGGGTTCCACGTCTACGCGTCCTGACCCCCTCCGACGGGGCCGTCGATCCGCGGATCGGCGGCCCCGTCCGCGCACCGGGGGCCGTCCGCGCACCGGGGGCCGTCCGCGCACCGGGGGCCGTCCGCGCACCGGGGGCCGCCGTACCACACCGCGGTCGGCCGGGCGCGGCGGCGACTCGGGGAACAATTAACAGAAGTGTCTTGAATGGCCCGGGGCCAATCACGGTGAACGCTCGACCGTATCCCGCGCGGAACGGCCCACAAAATGCCACGATCTGTCATCGAAGATCGTCGGCGCATTGGTGCGAAAGACTGACGGCGGTCCAGTCAATAGGCCGTTCGGAGCAGTCTTGATTACCGTTCCCAACGGGCACCACCCTGATCGACAGCGACTGTGACGTGCCCTTAGAGTGCGCTACGTCACGCTACGGCCGCCTGGTGGACAAGATTGCTTCGCCTAGCGTAACTTTCGGTTCGCACCCCACGAGGAGAAGCCTGCCTTGGACCCTCAAAACGTTTCCGTACGCGATTTCACAGGCCGCCAGCTGAGCGCGATCCTGCATTCTGTGGGCATCACCGAAAACACCGTGAAGTCCGTCGGCCTGCTCGCGGACACCCTGGGTCCCGGCGGCCTCCGACCGCTTTCCGGCAGCCCGGCGTGGCCCTCCGACGTGGCCGACGACCACACCCCCGTCGAGTTCTCCACGGCCTTCGAGGCGGACGAGCCCCCGACCGTCCGCGCGATCGTCGAGACCAGCGCCACCAGGCCGTCCAGGTCGGCCAACGTCTCGGCCGCGCTCGACGCGCTCGACCGGGTCCGGCGCCGGGAGGACCTCGACACGACCCGCTTCGACGCCGTGCGCGACCTGTTCCTCCCCGAGCACCCGGAAAGCGATTTCGCGTTCTGGTACTCACTGGTGTTCCGCGCCGGCGAACAGCCCGCCGTGAAGGTGTACTTCAACCCTGAAGTACGTGGTGAGGACGCCGCCGAGGGATTGGTCCGGGAAGCTCTCGGGCGTACCGGTTTCGCCGCCGGTTTCCCGGTGCTGCGCGACCACGCGGTGACCCGGCCCGGGCTCGACAGGTATTCCTTCTTCGCCCTCGACCTGGTGGACCCGCGCCGGGCGCGCGTCAAGGTGTACGTGTCGCACCGGTCCGCGGGGGTAACCGAAGTCACGCGCGCCGCCAAAGCCGCGCACGGCGTGGATGTGGACAGGGTGCCCGATTTCTGCCTGCTCACCGGCGGCAGCACCGAGACGTTCGACGAGCGCCCGTTGATATCCAGCTACACGTTCCTCGACGGCGACGTCGGCGCACCCAGCGGTTATTCCCTGTACGTGCCGATCCGGGACTACGTCGCGGACGACGAGGAGGCGCGCAGGCGCGTGCTGCGGGTGATGGCGAAGTACGACCTGGACCCCACCCCGTTCGACAACGCCCTGCGCGCCGTCACCCGCCGCCGGCTCGACGAGGGCGTCGGCCTGATCGCGCACGTGTCGCTGCGCATGGGCAGGCCGCGCCCCGGCATCACCGTGTACCTGTCGTCCGAGGCGTACGGCGTCGCGTCCCCGCGCCCGGTCAGCCTCGCTGTCTAGGAGGCGAGCAGTGCCCATCATGGAGCCGTACCGCATCAAGGTCGTGGAGCCCATCCCGATCACCACGCGAGAGCACCGCGAGCGGGCGCTCGCCGCCGCCGGGTACAACCCGTTCAACCTCGCCGCCACCGACGTGACGATCGACCTGCTCAGCGACTCGGGCACCGGTGCCCTGTCGGCCGAGCAGCAGTCGGCCGGGATGCGCGGTGATGAGACCTACGCGGGCGCGCGCTCCTACTACCGGTTCCGCGAGGTGGTCGAGGACCTCACCGGCTACGCGCACCTGTGGCCCGTGCACCAGGGCCGCGCGGCCGAGCGGATCCTGTTCACCGCGCTGGTCAAGCCCGGCTCGGTCAGCGTGAGCAACACCCACTTCGACACGACGCGGGCGAACGTCGAGATCCTCGGCGGCCAGGCCCTCGACCTGCCGTGCCGGGCCGCCGGGGACCTCGACAGCGACGCGCCGTTCAAGGGCGACATCGACCTGGACGCGCTGGAGGCCGTGCTCTCCGGGCCGCGGGACGTCGCCCAGGTGCTGATGACCATCACCAACAACGGCGGCGGCGGCCAGCCGGTGTCGATGGCGAACCTCAAGGCCGCCGCGGCGCTCGCCCGGCGCCACGGCGTGCCGTTCATCCTCGACGCCGCGCGGTTCGCCGAGAACGCCTGGTTCGTCACCCAGCGGGAACCCGGCTACGCCGACCGCACGCCGCGCGAGGTGGCCCGGGAGGCGTTCCGGCTGGCCGACGGCTGCGTGGCGAGCCTGAAGAAGGACGCGATCGTCCACATCGGCGGGCTGCTCGCGGTGAACGACCCCGAGCTGGCGCAGAAGTGCGAGCTGCTGCTCATCGCCACCGAGGGGTTCCGCACCTACGGCGGTCTCTCCGGCCGCGACCTGGAGATGCTCGCCCAGGGCCTGCTGGAGGTCACCGAACCGTCGTACCTGCGGGCGCGGGCGGAGGCCACGGCGTACGTGGCGGACCTCGCCGCCGCCGCCGGCGTGGACAGCGTGCGCCCGACCGGCGTGCACGCCGTGTACCTCAACGCGGGCCGCCTGCTGCCCCACCTCCCGCCGGCGCGGTTCCCGGGGTTCGCCCTGGCGACCGAGCTGTACCTGGCGGGCGGCATCCGCTGCGCCGAACTGGGCTCCCTCTACCTGGGCGAGCTGGACGACGACGGCGCCCTGCTCAAGCCCGCGCCGTACGAGCTGGTCCGCCTGGCCATCCCGCGCCGCGTCTACACGCAGAGCCACCTGGAGTACGTCGGCGAGACCCTCGCCGAGATCGCGAAGGACCCGGGGCGGGTGCCCGGCTACCGCCTGACCTACGCCCCGCCCCTGCTGCGCCACTTCAACTGCCGCCTGGAACCCGTGACCTGAGCGGGGCCCGTCAGGCCGGCCGGACGCCGACCGCGCCGTGGACCGGCTGGACGCTGCCGTCCGGCCGGACCAGCACGGCGGCGTCGGGCAGCGGCGTCCCGGCGCGCTCCTCGCCGAGCGGACCGAGGGTGAACGAGGTCGGGATCGGGACGACGGGCGACCGCTCGTCCCACGCCTGGTCGAGGATCAGCAACGTCGGCGCGCCCCGCTCCCGCGCGGCGGCGAGCCGGTCGAGTTCCGGCCGCACGGCCGGGTCGAGGCTCCGCCGGACCTGGTCGGTGACGTCGGCCGTCGAACTCGCCGAGGTCGTGACGACGACGCGGCTGCCGTCCGGGAACCGCGCCGCCCCGGACACGTGGATCGACCCCTCCCCGTTCAGGGGCTGCGTGCCGGGGCCGAGCGCCAGGGCGTTGCGCACCGCCTCGGTCACCCGCTCCACGTAGTCGGCGGCCCAGCGCCGGGACTCCTCGTCGGAGGCGAGGTCGGGGAGCACGCAGTCGACCCGCACCGCGTACCCGCGCTCCCGGGCGAGCGGGTCGAGGCGCTCCGGTAAGTCGTCCCTGACGTACTGCTCGGTGGACACCTCGCGGGGCGCGTAGGTGATCGTGCTGACGCACGCCGCCCACACCTCGCCCGTCCCGCCCGCCTCGACCTCGATGAACGCGTCGACCGGGTCGGTGGCGGCGTCGGTTCCCGGGTCGGTGTCGCTGTCGCTGTCGCTGTCGCTGTCGCTGTCGGGGCGGTCGACCACGCGGAGCGTCAGCGTGAAGTCGGAGAGCTGCTCGCAGACCAGGTCGACGACCTGGTCCTCCCGTGCCTGTCCTGTCGTCGTCGGCATGAGCCGAAGGATGCTCCGGTCCCCGGCGGAACGCCACTCCACCGGGTGACACGAACCCCGGTTGACGCAGGTCGTCGCCGGTCGGTGCCGGCCGCGGTGAGCACGGGGAACCGGAATTGTCGGCCCCCGCCGGTAACGTCAAGAACAGGGGTCCCCCGGGCGGGGACCCCTGCGCAGCGTTCCGGCAGGCAGGCGGGTGGGCAGACAGGCAGGGGCAGGCGGGTCGGGCGGGTAGGTCGGGCCATCGCGCCCGTCGGACCGTCGCCGTTCGCCGGGCCTCCGCCGTTCGTCAGGCCATCGCCGTTCGTCAGGCCATCGCGTCGAGCCGGTCCATCGTGTGCTGGATGAGGCTGATCAGCACCGACTTCGACGACTCCCGGTCCCGCGCGTCGCACAGGACCAGCGGGATGGCGGCGTCCACGTCGAGGGCCTTGCGGACCTCTTCGACCTCGTAGTTGTGCGCACCCTCGAAGCAGTTCACGGCGATGATGAACGGGATGCCGCGCCGCTCGAAGAAGTCGATCGACGGGAAGCTGCTGTCCAGCCTCCGGGTGTCGACGAGGATCACCGCGCCGATCGCCCCGTACGCCAGCTCGTCCCACATGAACCAGAAGCGGTTCTGGCCGGGGGTGCCGAACAGGTACAGCACCACCTCCTGGCTGATGGTGATGCGACCGAAGTCCAGGGCGACCGTGGTGGTCTCCTTGTTCTCCAGCCCGACCACGTCATCGACGCCGACACCGGCCTCGGTGAGCAGCTCCTCGGTGTGCAGCGGGGGTATCTCGCTGACCGAGTTGACCATCGTCGTCTTGCCGGTGCCGAACCCCCCGGCGATGACGATCTTGACTGGGGTGGGGACCAGCAGTTCCCCACCCGGCCGCTCAGATTCCACGGACACCATCCAGCACAGCCTGCAGCAGGTTCCGGTCCGGCACTTGCGGGACTCGGGAGGGATCTCGGACCACGACGTCACCGCGCTGGATGAGGTCGCTCAACAGCACCTTGACGACCACCAGGGGCACGTCGAGGTAGGCGGCGACCTCGGCCACGGACAGCGGTCGCCGGCAGAGCTCCATGATCTCCAGGTGCTCGACCGACAACGCGTCCGGGTCGGACGGCGAGGGCATCGCGCGCACCTGGGTCACCAGGTGCAGTTCGGGCCGCAACGGGCGGGTGCGGCCGCGCACCATGGCGTACGGCCGGACGAGGGGACCGGCCGCCTCGTCGTACCACCAGTCCTCGCGGGGCGGCATCAGGAGGACCTTCGGGCGGTCGGCAGGCTCGCCGCGGCTGTGCCGCGCGGCGCCGACGACAGGTAGGTCCCGACCCGCTTGACCAGCATGTTCATCTCGTAGGCGATCATGCCCATGTCGGAGTCCTCTTCGCCCAGGACGGCCAGGCAGGCGCCGTGGCCGGCGGCGGTGACGAAGAGGTAGGCGTGCTCCATCTCGACGATGGTCTGCCGCACGGCACCACCGCCGAAGTGCCGGCCGGTGCCGCGGGCCAGGCTCTGGAACGCCGAGGCCATCGCCGACAGGTGGTCCGAGTCGTCCTTCGACAGTCCTGGTGAACGGCCCAGCAGCAGACCGTCCGCGGACAGGACCACGGCGTGGCGAGCTCCGACCACCCGGCTGACCAGGTCATCCAACAACCAGTTCAGCTCGTTGTGCTGGCTGCTCATGTCGTTCATCGGGTTGCCTTTCCGGTTTCCAGTCGTCCGGCCACTGCTGCTGGTCAGGGTTCGAGGTCGTCGCCGGAGGTCCGGCGGGCGTCGCGGGTGCCCCGTTGGAACGCCGACAGGCCCTTGCGGGCCTTCTCGGCGGACTGCTCGGGATCGACCTCGGTGAGCGGTTCGGGCGAAGGGTGGAAATCGTTGCGCACCAACTGGGGCGCCAGGTTCTGCTGACGGCGCCTTCGCGGCAGTTCGGGTCGGCCGCCGGGACCGGTGGTGCCGGCGGCCGGTTCGCCTTCGTTCACGGGCCACTCCTCGGGGGCCCGCTTGCGCTGCGGCAGTTCCAGCTCGCCGCTGCGCTGCGACAGGTCCAGGCTGCCGCTGCGCTGCGGCAGGTCGAGCCCGCCGCTCAGTCGCTCGACCTCTGGAAGGGGATCCGGGTCGGCCTTGGCGTTGGCGGCTGCCTCGGCCTGGGCCCAGAAGCCCTCCAGGTCTCGGGAGGTGTCGGGAAACCTGGCGTCTCGCACTGGGTCGTCGCCCTGCTCCGGGATCTCGTGGTAGGTGCGGCGCGGGAGCTGCCGCGTCTCGGCGGGTTCCGTCGCCGTGGTGGGTCCCGCGACGATCGCGGACGGGATCAGCACGAGCGCCAGCGTGCCGCCGTAGGGGGATTCGCGCAGCTCGACGTGGATGCCCCGGCGGGCGGCCAACCGGGCGACGACGAACAGGCCGAGGCGCGACTCGCCGCGCAGGCGCATCGCGTCGAACTCCGGCGGGTCGGCGAGCATCGCGTTGTGCTGCTCGCGGTCCTCCGGGTTGATGCCGAGGCCGTGGTCCTCGATCTCCACGACGATGCCCTGCGGCACCTCGCTCGCGTGGACCTGCACCTGGGAGCGCGGCGAGGAGAACGCGGTGGCGTTGTCGACCAGCTCGGCGACGAGGTGGATGGTGTCGGCGACGGCCGCGCCGACCAGCGCGGTGTCGGGGATCGGGTTGACCTTCACCCGCACGTACTGCTCGGTCTCGGCGACGGCGGCGCGCAGCACGTCCTGGAGGCGGACGGGCTTGCGCCACTGCCGGCCGGGCTGCTCGCCGGCGAGGATGATCAGGTTCTCGGCGTTGCGGCGGGCGCGGGTGGCGAGGTGGTCGAGCTGGAAGAGCGCGTCGAGCTGCTCGGGGTTCTCCTCCTCGCGCTCCAGCTTGTCGAGGATCTTGAGCTGGCGGTGCACGAGGCCCTGGTTGCGGTGGGCGATGTCGAGGAAGACCCGGTTGACGCCCTCGCGGGCCTGGCTCTCCTTCACGGCCGCGGCGACGGCGGTGTACTGGGCGGCGTTGAACGCGTCGGCCACCTGGCCGATCTCGTCGCTGCCGTAGTCGAGCGGCGGGACCTCGACCTCGACGTCGACGTGCTTGCCCTCGCGGAGCCGGTCGACGATGTCGGGCAGGCGCTCGTGGGCCAGGGCCAGCGAGTCCTTCTTCAGCGCCGCGAGGCGGGTGATCAGGGCGCGGTTGACCAGGCGGTTCGACGTGTGGATCGCGATCAGGATGCCGATGATCACCGCGAGCAGGGCGATGAGGGAGCCGACGAGCACGGTGCGGAACTTGCTCTCGCCGCGGGCCATGGTGATCTTGACGGCCTCGGACGCCTGCACGCTGACCAGCGCGGTCAGGTCGTCGGAGATGGGGCCGCTGAGGTTCTGCCAGTCCTGGAGCGAGCCCGCCTCGGTCGGGTCGTCGCCGTTCTGGATCAGCCTGTTCTCGAACTCGACCAGGCGCTTCCAGCGCTCGTCGTCGACCATGCCCTGGTACTGGCTGCGCACCAGGGAGTAGGGGGCGATCGAGTCGTAGGACGCGTGGTAGGCGCCGACCAGGCTCGCGAACTCGATGTGCTCCTCGGGGGTGAACTCGCCCGCGGCGAGCGCGCCCGAGGCGAGCGAGGTGGCGCGGGACATCCAGTCGGCGGCCTTGAAGTAGTCGGCCGCGGTGATGGCGTTCTGCACCGACTGGTGGTCGGGCACGATGCGGGCCTGCACGTTGAACAGCGCGTTGCCCGCGTCGAGGACGCTGTTGTAGTACGAGTAGACCTCGGTCTTGGAGGCGCGGTCGGCCTCCAGCGCGGACCGGCGCTGCGGCAGCTGGTCGAGCAGCGCGTTGAGGGCGTTGATCCGGTCGACGATCTCCTGCGGCGCGGAGGACGCGAGGTCCTCGAACGCGGCGCGCATCTCGGTGACCGCGCGGTCGGTGTCCTGCTGCTGGGCCTCCAGGTCGCTGGTGCCCCGGTCGGGCTGGCTGAGCGCCGTCATGCTCAGCTCGCGCTCCTTCTGGATCGCGGCGAAGGACTGGACGGCCGGGATCGAGGCGTCCTTGACGCCGGAGGCGACCGCGCGCAGGTAGAAGCCGTCGAAGACGGTGTAGGACGAGAACAGCGCCCACATGATGAGCAGGACGATGCTGGGGACGACGACGACACCCGTGAGCCGTGAACGGATGGTCTTGTAGTTCGTCTCCGTGGTGCTCTTCTGCTTCACAGCGCTCCGCAGCCTCGTCCTCGTTGGCAGGTCAGACGCAGCGCTAGGACCACTGCCTCTTCTTCACCCGATCGGCCACGGAACGGTAACACCGGAAGATCATTATTACGAAGAGACAGCGATCACTCGCGCGACGCGACGATGAGGTTACCCAGTCGAGTGATGCCGCGAACAGGGGGCCGATGTGAACTTCTCGACATCGACCCCCTCGACTTTCACGCCTTGGGAACGGAAACCGCGTCGTACGTCGTCGCGGGGGTGGGCGGCGTCGTGAAGCGGGCGTTCGGCAGGTACAGCCGGTGACCGAACGAGGCGACCGTGGTGGGCACGTCGAACCGCGGGTCGGTGATCTTGGTCACCAGCCTGCCGCTGGTCCCGTCCCTGGTGAGCGCGAACACCGCGATGGTGTTCAGCCTGTTCTGCACCACGTACAGGGTCCGGCCCTCGACGAGCAGGCCGTCACCGTTGGTCAGGACCTCGCCCCCGAGGTCGACCACCCGGGTCACCCCGGTCTTCTCGCTCACTTCGTGCAGTTGACCGGTGTTGCTCTGGACGATCAGCAGCGCTTTGCCGTCCGGGGTCTCCGCGATGCCGTTCGCGTTGTTCACGCCCGGCGTGAGCACGAAGTCACCGGTGAGCGGAATCGGGACGTGCGAGTCGGGCAACGCCCCGAACCGGCCAAAAGGGATCTTGTAGAGCACGGACTTGCGGGAGTCGGTGAAGTACGCGGCCTCGTCGGTGATCACCACGTCGTTCACGAACGTGTCGGTCTCGGCGAAGTCGTAGCTCTTGAGGACCTCTCCGGTTCTCGCGTCGACCACCCGGCCGTCACCGCCGGCGCCGCCGGCCACGAACAGCCTCTTGCGCCGGTCGACCTTCAGCCCGACCGAGGCCGTGCCGGGCCCCTGGCTGAACACCTCGCCCCGGCCGGTGCGGAGGTCGACCCGGAACAGGTCGCCGTCGGCGCGCGACCCGAAGTAGGCGGTGGGCGCGGAGCCGATCGCGATGCCCTCCGGCAGGAACCCGTCGGGCAGGGGGAACTCGGAGGGGAACCCGTGCGCGTGCGCTGCGGCGGCGGGCGCGGCGGCGACGAGGGAGACCCCCATCACCACGGCGGCCAGCGCGCCGAGTGTGCGAGACATGACCACTCCTAACGGTTGAGTCCGTCGCGGGAGTCTTCCGCGCCGGGACGCACCCGGAGAAGGGCCTACAGGAAACCGACAGGCCCACCCCTGCCGCGCAAGGCGGGGGTCAGGGGCCGAGATCGGGTAACGGAGGGGACGGGGAGGTCACCGGGGCGGAAACACGCCCACCGACGCCGACTCCACCGGAAGGGCGGAGGTCGGGACGGCGGGAGCGCCGACAGCGCTGATCGGCGGGGGCGCTGATCGGCGGGAGCGCTGATCGGCGGGAGCGCTGATCGGCGGGAGCGCTGATCGGCGGGAGCGGGTGGCGGTTCCCCTGCGGCCGGTTACTGCCGGTCGTGGAGGGCCTGGTCGTGGACGACCTGGTCGCGGTAGGCCTGGAAGTCGTGCCAGGTGCCGGGGTCGCCCTCGCGCAGCAGGTCGCCCTCCGACAGGTCCACCGGGCGGCAGCCGATGCCGCGGCCCAAACGGAAGATGGCGGCGTGCGCCTCGTCACCGCCGCCGCGCACGTGGAGCATGATCGCCTCGACCGGGTCGTCGTGGCCGATGTTGACCTCGATGCTCCAGCCCTCGCCGCGCAGCACGCCCCAGACGGGGTCGTGCAGGTCGATGCCGGGCTCGGCTCGGCGCAGGCCCTCGTGCACGGTGGCGAGCGGTCCGATCGGGGGCAGCCGCGCGTCGGTGGGCAGGTCGTCCACGGACCGCAGGTCCTCGGGCAGCGGGTACAGCATGACGTCCCAGCTCATCCGCGAAGTCTGCCAGGGGCGTCAGCCCGCCTGGAGGGCCAGGTAGAGGTCGACGCGTTCGGCGAAGTTCGACAGGTCCGCGCCGAGCAGGTCCTCGACGCGGCCCACCCGGTAGCGCAGGGTGTTCACGTGGACGTGCAGGAGGCCGGCGGCCGTGGTCCACGAGCCCGAGCAGTCGAGGAAGACGCGCAGGGTGCCCAGCAGGTCCGAGCCGTGCTCGTCGTCGTAGTCGATCACCGGGCCCAGCAGCCTGCGGCGCAGGGAGCCGCGCAGCTCCTCGGGGACGCCGGCCAGCAGCAGCTGGTGGAACGCGATCTCCTCGCCGGCGACGACCCGGGTCCGGCCGGTGCGCCGCTCCCCCAACCGCCGGGCGTGCGACGCCTCCTCCGCCGCGCCGCGCAGACCCGCGTGGCCCACCGGGGACGAGATGCCCACCAGCACGCGGGTGGTGCCCAGGCCGGGTTCGAGGGTGCGCAACGCCGTCCGCACGTCCTCCACCCACGGTCCGGCGGGGGCCAGCGCGTACACCTCGTCGCCGACCGCGGCGACCAGGAACCGGGGGGTCACGGCCGCCAGCACCTCGTCGAGCAGGGCGGCGGCGTACCCGGTCCCGGCCCGCTCGCCGCGACCGCCGGACGTCGAGGCGGCCACGACGCGCAGCGGGGCGTCCGGGTCCCAGCCGACGGCGGCGACGCGGGCGGCCAGATCCCCGCCGGCCAGCACCTGCCGCAGCAGCGGCCCGGCGGCGCGGTTCTCGATCTCCCGCCCCTGCACGACGCGGGCCCGCTCCACGCCGACCAGGCCGGCCAGCTCGGCGGCGACCTCGTCCCGGGCGCGGTCGCCGGGGACGACGAGGACCCACGACGCCGGCCTCGGTCCGCCGCGCACCGGCACCGGCAGCAGGGTCACCCCGCGCACCACGCGCGGGAGCCGGTCGGCCAGCAGGAACTCGCGGACCAGGGCGGCCGGGTCGTCCGGCGCCGGCCCGGCGACGACGCGACCGGTGCACGAGAGGACCGAGCACGGCACGCCCAGCTCGGCCGCGCCCGCGGCGACCAGCTCCGCCAGGTCCCCGCCCCCGGTGACCACGGTCAGCAGCCGCCGGTGGCGGCCCAGCTGGACGCCCGCCGCGCCGACCCGTTCGGCGGCCAGCTCCAGCACGACCCGCTCGGTGATGGTCGCGAAGGACAGGTCGACGGGCACCTCCAGCAGCGGCACGCCGTGCCGTTCGCACGCCTCCACCAGCGCCGCCGGCAACGCGCCCGCCTGGGGCGGGCTGGCCGCCAGCGCCGCCACCCCCGAGGCGGCCAACGACGCCACGAACGTCTCGCAGTCGGCGTCCACCCGGTGCCACAGGAGGCCGGACAGCACCAGCTCGCCCCCGGACAGGTACCGGGCCGGATCGGGCAGCTCGGTGCCGTAGAGCCTGGTCACGGGCCGGTCGAGCAGGTCGGCGCCGCTGACCGGGCGCAGGCGCAGCTCGGCCATCCCCACGAGGCTGCGGAGCAGCAACACGCACGCCTCCCCGTTGTCATCTCCGGTGCTTACCTTCGTCCGATCGTGTTTGTAGGAAAGCACAAATCCACTCCGGGGAGGAGGCTGGGATTCATGCGCCACCGCCGTAGCTGACCACCCCCACCGGTCTGTGTACTGGCCCCACGCCGCGTCCCCACCCCCCGAGGTAGCCGACCCCCGAGGTAGCCGATGGACTTCCTTCGCCCCGACAGCCTCGCCGAGGCGCTGGCCCTCAAGGCGCAGCGCCCCGACGCCGTGCCGATCGCCGGCGGCACGGACGTGATGGTGGAGCTGAACTTCGACCACCGCAGGCCGGCCGCCCTGCTCGACCTCACCCGCGTCGAGGAGCTGCGCGCCTGGGACCTCGACGGTGGCGCGGTGCGCCTCGGGGCGGGCGTGCCGTACACGCGGGTCATCGAGGAGCTGGGCGACCGCCTGCCCGGCCTGGCGATGGCGTCGCGCACCGTCGGGTCGCCGCAGATCCGCAACCGGGGCACGGTCGGCGGCAACCTCGGCGCGGCCTCCCCGGCGGGCGACGCGCACCCGGTGCTGCTGGCCGTGGACGCCGTGGTCGAGGTCGCCTCCACCCGCGGCACGCGCCGCATCCCCGCCACCGACTTCTACCTGGGCGTGAAGCGCAACGCGTTGGAGCCCGACGAGCTGATCACCTCCGTCCACCTGCCCGAGACGCGGGCGCCGCAGCAGTTCGCCAAGGTCGGCACCCGCAACGCCATGGTCATCGCGGTGTGCTCGTTCGCCGTCGCCCTGCACCCGGCGTGGCAGCGGGTGGGCGCCGCGATCGGGTCCGCCGCGCCCACGCCCCGGCGCGCCTCGGCGGCCGAGGAGTTCCTGACCGGCGAACTGACCTCCACCGGCCAGTGGGAGTCGCCGAAACCCCTGCTGGACTCGGTGAAGCGCCGCTTCGGCGACCTCGTCGCCGAGGCCGCGAGCCCCATCGACGACGTCCGCGGCACCGCCGCCTACCGCAAGCACGCCCTCTCCGTGCTCGCCCGCCGCACGCTCGGCTGGGCCTGGCAGGACTACTCCGGGAAGGTCGCCTGACATGCGCGTGAACGTGACGGTGAACGGCGAGCGGCGGACGGCCGACGACGTGTGGGCGGGCGAGAGCCTGCTGTTCCTGCTGCGCGAGCGGCTGGGGCTGCCCGGCGCCAAGAACGCCTGCGAGCAGGGCGAGTGCGGCTCCTGCACGGTGTACCTGGACGACGTGCCGGTCTGCTCGTGCCTCGTCGCCGCGGGGCAGGCCCACGACCGCGAGGTGCGCACGGTGGAGGGCCTCGCCGACGGCGACCGGCTCGACCCGGTGCAGGAGGCGTTCGTCGAGGCGGGCGCCGTGCAGTGCGGGTTCTGCACGCCCGGCCTCGTGGTCGCCGCGCACGACCTGCTCGCCCGCGTGCCCCGGCCGAGCGACCCGGAGATCCGCGAGGCCCTCGCCGGCAACCTGTGCCGCTGCACCGGCTACGAGAAGATCCTCGACGCGGTGCGCCTGGCGGCGTCGAGGCGATGATCCCCACCATCATCGACGGCGCGGCCATCGCGACGGTGGACGCCGCCGGCACCGAGATCGCCTCCGGCCACGTCGTGGTCGAGGACGGCCGCATCACCGCGGTCGGCCCCGGCCAGGCCCCGCGGCCCGCCGGACCGCACACGTGGGTCGACGGCACCGGCTGCCTCGTCACACCCGGTC
Source organism: Saccharothrix sabaoui (assembly GCF_051756985.1). NCBI lineage: Bacteria > Bacillati > Actinomycetota > Actinomycetes > Pseudonocardiales > Pseudonocardiaceae > Saccharothrix > Saccharothrix sabaoui. The sequence goes on along the minus strand of NZ_JBPKJK010000023.1, from coordinate 51,928 downwards.
TGGTCAACACCCACCACCACCTCTACCAGTGGGCCACGCGCGGCATCGCCCAGGACGCCACGCTCTTCGAGTGGCTGACCGCGCTCTACCCGGTGTGGCGCGGGCTGGACGCGGGGATCACCCACGCCGCCGCCTCGGCGGGCCTGGCCAGGCTCGCCACCACCGGCTGCACCACGGCCGCCGACCACCACTACGTCTTCCCGCGCGAGGGCGGCGACCAGTTCGAGGCCCTGGTGGGCGCGGGCCGGCGCGTGGGCGTCCGCCTGCACGCCGTGCGCGGCTCGATGGACCGCGGCCGGTCGCAGGGCGGCCTGCCGCCGGACAACCTCGTCGAGGGCACCGAGGACGCGCTCATCGCCACCGAGCAGGCCGTCAACGACCACCACGACCCGGCGCCCGACGCCCTCGTGCGCGTCGCCGTCGGCCCGTGCTCGCCGTTCTCGGTGAGCCGGGAGCTGATGACCGGCGCCGCCGAACTCGCCCGCGCCAAGGGCGTGCGCCTGCACACCCACCTCGCCGAGACCGTCGACGAGGAGGAGCAGTGCCGGGCCGAGTACGGCTGCACGCCCACCGAGTACGCCGAACAGCTCGGCTGGCTCGGCGAGGACGTGTGGCTCGCCCACACCGTGCACCTGTCGCCGGACGCGGTGCGGCGGCTCGGCGCCACCGGCACCGGCTCGGCGCACTGCCCCACGTCCAACGGCCGGCTCGGCACGGGCATCGCCCCGGTCCGCGACCTGCTCGACGCGGGCGCCCCGGTCGGCCTCGGCGTGGACGGCGCGGCGTCCAACGAGTCCTGCGGCATGGTCGAGGAGCTGCACCAGGCCGTGCTCCAGGCCCGCCAGCGCGGCGGCCCCAAGGCGCTCGACGCCCGCCAGGCGCTGTGGCTGGGCACGATGGGCGGCGCGCGCTGCCTCGGCCGCGACGCCGAGATCGGCTCGGTCGAGCCCGGCAAGCTCGCCGACCTCGCCGTGTGGCGGCTCGACGGCCTCGACCACGCCGGCATCGACGACCCGGTCGCCGCGCTCGTCCTCGGCCCCCTGCCGAGGGTGCGGCTGCTGCTGGTCGGCGGCCGGACCGTCGTCGAGGACGGCGAGCTGCGCACCGCCTCGGAGACCGACCTCGCGCGCGAGCTGCGCGCCGCCGCCACGCGACTGAAGGGGACGCGATGAGCCTGACCCCCACTGGACTGACCTCCTCGGTGACGGGCGGGATCGGCTCCAGCCCGCAGCGGCCCGACGGCAACCTCAAGGTGCGCGGCGAGTTCGCCTACGCCTCGGACCTGTGGCACGAGGACATGATCTGGGGCGCGACGCTGCGCAGCCCGCACCCGTACGCGCGGATCGTGTCGGTCGACCTCACCGAGGCGCTGAAGGTGCCCGGGGTGTACGCCGTGCTCACCCACCGGGACGTCACGGGGCTCAACCGCTACGGCCTGGAGCACAAGGACCAGCCGGTGCTCGCCGAGGACGTCGTGCGCTACCAGGGCGAGCCCGTCGCCCTGGTCGGCGCGGACCACCCCGAGACGGCCACCCGCGCCATGAAGCGCATCAAGGTCGAGTACGAGGTGCTCACCCCGGTCGTGGACATGGAGACCGCGGCCGACGACACCCCGCTGCACCCCGGCGGGAACCTCGTGCGGCACGTGCCGGTCCGGCACGGCGACCAGGACGCCACCGCCGAGGTCGTCGTCACCGGTCGGTACGAGGTCGGCATGCAGGACCAGGCGTTCCTGGGCCCCGAGTCCGGGCTGGCCGTGCCGGCCGAGGACGGCGGCGTCGACCTCTACGTCGCCACCCAGTGGCTGCACGTCGACCAGGCCCAGGTGGCCTCGGCGCTGGGCCTGCCGCTCGACCGGGTGCGGCTGACCCTCTCCGGGGTCGGCGGGGCGTTCGGCGGGCGCGAGGACCTGTCGATGCAGGTGCACGCCTGCCTGCTCGCGCTGCACACCGGCAAGCCCACGAAGATGGTCTACAACCGCGAGGAGTCGTTCTACGGGCACGTGCACCGCCACCCCGCGGTGCTGCACTACGAGCACGGCGCGGACCGCGCGGGCAGGCTCGTCTACGTCAAGGCGCGGATCTACCTCGACGGGGGCGCGTACGCCTCCAGCACGGGCGCGGTGGTGGCGAACGCGGCCACCCTCGGCATCGGCCCCTACGACGTGCCCAACGCGACCGTCGACTGCTGGGGCGTCTACACCAACAACCCGCCGTGCGGCGCGATGCGCGGGTTCGGCGCGGTGCAGGCCGCGTTCGCCTACGAGTCGCAGATGGACAAGCTCGCCGCCGCCCTGGGCGTGGACCCGGTGGACGTGCGGATCACCAACGCCATGGCCGAGGGCTCGGTGATGCCGACCGGCCAGGTCGTCGACTCGGCCGCGCCCGTCGCGCGGCTGCTGGAGCTGGTCAGGGACAAGCCGATGCCGCCGGTGCCCACCGAGGTGGACCTGCGGGACATGCCCGGCGGCGTCTCCAACACCACCCGCGGCGAGGGCGTCGTGCGCGGCGTCGGCTACGCGGTGGGCATCAAGAACATCTGCTTCTCCGAGGGCTATGACGACTACTCCACCGCCCGCGTGCGGTTGCAGGTCGTCAACGGCGAGGCGGTCGCGCTGGCGCACACCGCCGCGGCGGAGGTCGGCCAGGGCCTGGTGACGATCATGCAGCAGATCGTGCGCACCGAGCTGGGCGTGCGGCAGGTGACGGTCCTGCCGATGGACACCAGCATCGGCAACGGCGGCTCCACCTCGGCGTCCCGGCAGACCTACGTCACCGGCGGCGCGGTCAAGGCGGCGTGCGCGGCGGTGCGGGAGCGGCTGACCCGGCTCGCGGGCGGCCGGGACCCGGCCGGGCTCGACCTCGCCGACCTGCTCGGCGAGGAGGTCGTCGACGAGACCGCCGAGTGGCGGCACCGGGCCACCGAGCCGCTCGACCCCCGGACCGGGCAGGGCAACGCCCACGTGCAGTACGGGTTCGCCGCGCACCGGGCCGTGGTCGACGTGGACACCGAGCTGGGCCTGGTGAAGGTCGTCGAGCTGGACTGCGCGCAGGACGTCGGCAGGGCGCTCAACCCCCAGGCGGTGATCGGCCAGATCCAGGGCGGGTCGGCGCAGGGGCTGGGTCTCGCGGTGATGGAGGAGATCCAGGTCGAGGGCGGGGTGGTGCGCAACCCGTCGTTCACCGACTACCTGATCCCGACCGTGCTGGACATGCCGCCCATGAGCATCGACGTGCTGGAGCTGGCCGACCCGAACGCGCCCTACGGCGTGCGCGGCGTGGGCGAGCCGCCCACCATCTCCTCGACGCCCGCCATCGTGGCGGCCATCCGCGACGCGACGGGGCGCGCGCTGACCCGCGTGCCCGTCAGGCCCGAGCACATCACCGGCACCTGACCCGGACGGCCCTCGTCCTCGCCGCGGCCGACGCGGCGCGGACGAGCACGCCCGGAGGAGCTTCCCGACGACCCACCACCCGAAGGAGAACACCCCGTGACCACTTCCGCCCTGCCCGAGCACGCGTGGCTGCGCGAGTCCGTCGAGCTGGCCACGCGCAACGTCGCCGAGGGCGGCGGGCCGTTCGGGGCGGTGGTCGTCCGGGGCGGGGAGGTCGTGGCCACCGGCACCAACCAGGTCACCTCCTCGCTCGACCCGACCGCGCACGCCGAGGTCGTGGCGATCCGCGCGGCCTGCCGGGCGCTGGGCGACTTCCGGCTCGCCGGGTGCGTGCTCGTGTCGTCGTGCGAGCCGTGCCCGCTGTGCCTCGCGGCGGCGCTGTGGGCGCGGGTGGACCGGGTCGTCTACGCGGCCGACCGGCACGACGCCGCCGCCGCGGGGTTCGACGACCGCGAGTTCCACGAGCTGTTCGGCCGGCCGCGCGACACGTGGGGCCTGCCGGTGCACCGGGTCTCGACCGGCCACGACGACGCGCCGTTCACCGCCTGGCTGTCGCGGGTGGACCGCGTCGACTACTGAGCCCGCGCGGGCCCGGTGGACGCCGGGTCGGCGGGGTTGCCCGCCCCGGGCCGCGGGATCGCCCCGGCCCTGCGCCGGACGGGGTTGCGCGCCCGGGTCGGCGGAGGTGGGGAGGAGGCACGGGGTGGCGGTGCTGTCGTCGCTCATGGGACCAGGGTGCGCGCACTCCCCCGGACGGCGCGCCACCTCACCCGCCGCCTGTGGACAACTCCCCGGCACCACACTGAAAAGCACCGGAGCGCGGCCGGCGACCAGGGCGATCGCCCGCGCCACTGTGGACAACTCCCCCGGACGGCGCGGGGTTAAGCGCCCAGCAGCCCGCGTTCGTAGGCCACGGCGACGGCCGCGGCGCGGTCCTTCACGCCCAGCTTGGCGTAGACGTGCACCAGGTGCGTCTTCACCGTCGCCTCGCTGATGAACAGCTTCGCCGCCGCCTCGCGGTTCGTGCAGCCGCGGGCGATGAGCCCCAGGACCTCCACCTCGCGGTCGCTCAGCGGCTCGGTCGCGGGGTGCCGGACCTGGCCCACCAGCCGGGTCGCCACCGACGGCGACAGCACCGCCTCGCCCCTGGCCGCCGAGCGCACCGCGCGGAACAGCTCGTCGCGCGGCGTGTCCTTGAGCAGGTAGCCGGTGGCGCCCGCCTTGATCGCGGGCAGCACGTCGCTGTCGGTGTCGTAGGTGGTCAGGACGAGGACGCGGGTCGGCAGGTCGCGCAGCCTCCCGATGGCGGTGACGCCGTCGACGCCGGGCATCCGCAGGTCCATGAGCACCACGTCGGGCGACACGGCCCGCACCACGGCCTCCGCCTCGGCCCCGTCGGCGGCCTCCCCCACGACCTCCACGTCACCGGCGGAGGAGAGCATGCCGCGCAGGCCGTCGCGGACCACCGGGTGGTCGTCCACGATCACCACCCGGATCACCGCGCCACCTCCGCCGGGATCGCGGGCACCGAGGCGGACACGGCCGTGCCGCCGCCCGGCTCGGACTCCACGACCAGGGCGCCCGCCAGGCGCGACACCCGCTGGCGCATCGCGACCAGGCCGAACCCGCCGGTCGCCGCGCACGGGTCGAACCCCGCGCCGTCGTCGCGCACGTCCAGCGTCACCACGTCCTCCATGTACGACAGGGTCAGGCCCACCCGGGACGCCGCCGCGTGCTTGGCCACGTTGGACAGCGCCTCCTGCGCGGCCCGCAGCAGCGCCACCTCCACCTCGGGGTGCAGGGCCCGCGCCGCGCCGGTGGTGGCGACCGACGCGGGCACGCCCGTGTGGTCGGTCCACCCGGCGGCCACCTCGGACAGCGCGTCCGGCAGGTTCGCGCCGTCCAGCGCCGGCGGGCGCAGGGCGTGCACGGAGCGGCGCGCCTCGGCCAGGTTCTCCCGGGCCAGCCGCAACGCGGTCTCGACGTGCCGGGGCGGGTCGTCGTCGACCTGGAGCTGGGTGATGATGCCGGTGAACCCCTGGGCGAGGGTGTCGTGGATCTCGCGCGCCATCCGCTGGCGCTCGTCCAGCACGCCCGCCTCGCGGGCCTGGATGAGCAGCTGGGCGTGCAGGCCCGCGTTCTCCTCGATCATCGCGGCCATCTCGGTCACCATCTCCTTGCGGCGCAGGGACTGCTCGCGGGTGTAGTGCCCGAGGAAGGTGAACGTGGAGGCCACCACCACGACGATGAACACCATGGCCGCGTACAGGCCGATCGCCGCCGGTTCGGGCGCGGGCAGGCCGCCGTGCATCGAGGTGGCGGCCAGCACGGCGGTGGCGGCCACACCCGCGAACTTCCAGCGCCCCGGCAGGTACTCGGTCGCGTAGATGTACCCGGCGAACGAGTAGAACCCGAACATGGGGTGCCGCAGCCCCAGCACGCCGTACACCACCAGCACGCCGACGAAGAACACCGCCATCAGGCCGGTCCGGTCGTGCCACCGGGGGTGCAGGGTGACCCACCAGAGCATCCACAGCCCCGCGGCGACCGCGATGCCGAGGTTGACCCACCTCACCGGCCACGGTTCCTCGGTGATGAGGAGGTAGACCGCGGTGGGCACGACGAGCACCAGGTACGGGATGGCGTGCCCCGCCACGTTCAGCCGGTGCTCCCAGACGTCGAACCTGTCGGTCATGCCTACTCCCAGCGGAAGGATTTCGCCGCGACGGTACCCGCCACCACCGTGACGACGGCGAGGACGCCCAGGTGCACCGGGTCGGGAGCGGCGCCGAGCCACGACTCCTGGAGGGCGCCGACGCCCGGCGGCAGGTGGTCGCCGATGGTGTTGAGGACGTCCGGCAGCAGCACCCGCGGCAGGTAGGCCCCGCCGAAGAACATGATGAGCATGAACACCACCGTCGCCCAGCCGCCGGCGGCACGCGCGTTCGGCGCCCACGCCGCCACCAGCAGTCCCAGCGCGGACAGCGACAGCATGCCGAGCAGGCAGGTCAGCAGGAACCCGAACGGGTGGTGGGGCAGGTCGATGCCGAACGCGAGCCGGCACACGACCAGGAGCAGCACGACCGAGATCGCGCCCGCGACCAGGTTGACCACGACCTGCGCGACGAGCAGCCGGGCCGGGTGCACCGGCGTGGTGGAGAACCGGCGCAGCACGCCCTTCTCGCGGTAGGTGGCGACGGTCTGGGGCAGCTTGTTCAACCCGAGGAACGCGAACGCGATCACCACGAGCGTGCCCACGTAGTGGTCGATGAACCGCAGGTCGCCGAACTTGGGGTCGGGGGTGCGCAGCGCCGGGATCGCGCCGAGCACCAGGAGCAGGACGGTCGGGAACAGGACGCCGAACGCGACCATGACGGGCTCGCGCAGGAACAGCTTCCACTCGATGCGGATGATCTTCAACATGTCAGGTCACTCCGAGAGCGCGCGGCCGGTGAGGTGGATGAAGGCGTCGTCCAGGCCGGCCTGCTCGATGCGCAGGTCGGCGGCGACCACGTGGTTGCGGGCGAGGAGCGCGGTGACGGCGTGCAGCAGGTTGCCCTTGCCGGTCACGACGACCTGCGGCCCGTGCCGCTCGACGGACGCGACCTCCGGCAGGTCCGCCAGCAGGGCGAGGTCGAGCGGCGCGGTGGGCCGGAACCGGACCCGCTGCTCACCGTCCAACCGGGAGACCAGGCCGGCCGGGCTGTCGAGGGCGACCAGCTTCCCGGCGTCGATCAGGGCGAGCCGGTCGCACAGCCGCTCGGCCTCCTCCATGAAGTGGGTGACCAGCACGACCGTGACGCCGGAGTCGCGGACCTGCTCGACCAGCGCCCACGTGTCGCGGCGCGCCTGCGGGTCCAGGCCGGTCGTCAGCTCGTCCAGCACCGCGATCCTGGGCTTGCCGACGAGGGCCAGCGCGACGGACACGCGCTGCTTCTGGCCGCCGGACAGCTTGCGGTACGGGGTCTTGACCCGGTCGCCCAGGCCGAGCCGGTCGAGCAGCTCCCGCCAGTCTGCCGGGTCGCGGTAGAACGACGCGTACAGGTCCAGGGCCTCGCCGACGCGGATGTGGTCGGGCAGTTCGCTCTGCTGGAGCTGCGCTCCCAGCCGGGAGCGCAGCGCGACGCGGTCGCGGCGCGGGTCGAGCCCGTCCACCCGGATCGTGCCGCCGTCCGCCGCGCGCAACCCCTCGACGCACTCGACGGTCGTGGTCTTCCCGGCCCCGTTGGGGCCGAGGATGCCGAAGATCTCCCCCTCGTCGACGGTGAACGAGACCCCGTCCACCGCGACCTTCCCGTCGTACCTCTTCACGAGGTCGACCACTTCGATGATCGCCATGCCCCAAGACTCGTCGGCGGCGCGGCGGAAGTGATCACCCGCGCGGCCACACCCGCGGTCAACCGATCGGTTGACTCCCCCTGGACCGCCTCCGGGTGGTCCCCGAGGCGCGGTCGGGTGGGACCCGGGGGTCGCTCAGAGCTGCCCGGTGCGGAACTTGTCGAGCACGCGGCGCTCGCGCTTGGTGGGACGGCCGGCGCCGCGCTCGCGGCGGGCGACGGGGACGGCCTCCAGCGGGGGCGGCGGCGGGGTGCGGTCGATGAGGCACGTGGCGGCGTCGGCCGCGCCCACCCGCTTCTGGATCACCCGGACGACCTCGACGACCCGCACCACGTCGCCCACGCGGGCGCGCACCTCGTCACCGGGGACGATGACGGTCGAGGGCTTGGCCGGCTTGTCGTTGACCCGCACGTGCCCGGCGCGGCACGCCGCCGCGGCGTCGGGCCTGGTCTTGGTCAGCCGCACGGCCCACAGCCAGCTGTCGATCCGGTTGGCCATCAGCGCGCCAGCCCGTGCAGGACCTGGGCCACGAGGGCGCTCAGCACCGACTCGTTGTGCTCGGCGTCGCCGGGGCGCAGGGTGCGCGCGGCGGCCTCGACGGCGCCGTGGACGAGCAGCGCGCGCAGGCCGGGCTTGGGCACGCCGGCCTCCAGCAGCACGCCGACCAGCGGCGCGAGCAGCTTCTCGTGCTCGGCGCGGATGCGGGTGCGGGCGGCCTCGGGCAGGGCGTGGGCGGACAGCGCGACGACCGCGCCGTGGCTGCCGTCGGCGATGATGCCCAGCTCGGTGCGCAGGTACGCCTCGACCTTCGCGGGCACGCCCTCGGCCGAGTGGACCGCGTCGGCGAGCCGGCGAGCCCAGTCGGGCAGCTCGTCGGACACGATCGCGGCGACCAGCTCCTCGCGGGACCGGAAGTACTCGTACAGGCTCGGGCGGGACAGCCCGACGCGGCGTGCCAGGGACGCGAGGGTCAGCGCGTCGGCGCCCTCCTCGGCGACGATGTCGCGCCCCGCGTCGAGCAGGGCGCGGAGCCGGTTCGCGCGGTGCTGCGCGAGGGTGTCGGCGCTGATCCTGGGCACGCGACGATCCTAGACCTTGCTTTCCCGACGCGCCGTTGGAATAGTTCCCTACACCCCGTCGGGAACCCGGAGGTGCACGTGTTCGTCGCCACCAACCGCCTGTTCGTGCCCGAGGACCGGGCGGAGGAGTTCGAGGCGCGCTTCAGGGAGAACATGCGCGCCCACCTGCCCGGGGTGCCCGGCCTGCGCCGCAGCACGCTGCTGCGGCCCACCCGCCCGGATCAGCCGTACGTGTCGGTCAACGAGTTCGACAGCGAGGACGACTTCCGCGCGTGGGTCGCCTCCGACTCGTTCAGAGAGGCCCACCGGCGCGGCGCGGGCGTCGCCCGCCACGTGACGGGCAACGCCGTGGAGACCTTCCAGCCCTCGGAGGACCTGGTGCTCACGGAATCGTGATCGCCTTCATCCGGGCGATCTCGTCGCTCTGCGAGGCGACCACGTCGTTGGCCATCTCCTCGACCCGCACGTCGGACCCGGTGGACAGCAGGTCGACGGCCATCTGGAGCGCGCCCTCGTGGTGGGCGATCATGAGCTGGAGGAAGAGGCGGTCGAAGTCCGCGCCGGTGGCCGCCGCCAGGGCCGCCAGCTGCGCGTCGGTGGCCATGCCGGGCATCGACGCGTGGTCGACCTCGGGCAGCGAGCCGCCGTGGCCGTGCGCGGGCGCGTTCTCGGCGTACTGGTCCCGCCACTGCTCCATGGCGCCGATCTCGGGGCCCTGGGTGTCGTGGATGCGCGAGGCCAGGCCCTTGACGGTCTCGTCCCGCGCGCGTCCCGGGGCGAGCGCCGCCATGTCCAGCGCCTGGCGGTGGTGCACGATCATCTTCGCCACGTAGGCCAGGTCGGCCTCACCGGGCGCGACCCAGCGGTCGGTGCCGACCTCGTCGGGCGCGAGGGTCTCGGCCTGCTCACCCGGCCCCTTGGGCGCGAGGATCGGCGCCTCGTCCTGTGGCTGCGACGTGCAGCCGACCAGGACGGCCAGCAGCACCGCGACGAACCCGACTCGCATCCGAACCCCCTCATACACCAGGTCGGCGCCAACGTACCCGGCGATCCCGGTAACCGGAAAGTCATCGTTTCCCGACGAACGGGTCTGGTACTTAGCCTTGCGAACGGGCGATACTGCGATCCCTGCACTGTAGGGTTGGAAGGGGAACCTGAAGTGGAAGCACGCGTTTCTACCCGAGGTCGGCGCAGAGCGCCGATCGCGGTCCTGGGGGCGTTCGCGCTGAGCCTGTCGGCCGTGGTCATGGGCCCGCAGGCGATCGCGGCTCCGGACGACGCCGATCTGGCCGGCCTGTCCGAGACCCAGCTGTCCAGCCAGGAACAGCCGGCCACCGGCATTCCCGGCGTGGACGAGATCCGCAACTCGCGCAACGTCAAGCACGTGGCGAACCTGCCGAAGCCGGCGCCGTTCACCTCGTCGTCGACCTGGTCCGACCTGGCCTTCCAGGGCGGCTACGCGTTCAACGGCAACTACGACGGCTTCGTGATCTACGACGTGCGGAACCCGCACAAGCCGAAGATCGTGAGCTCCGTGCTGTGCCCGGGGTCGCAGAACGACATCTCGGTCAAGGGCGACCTGCTCTTCCTGTCGACCGACTCGTCGCGCAGCGACAACTCGTGCGCCAGCACCCCGCTCCCCGCGACCAACAAGGACGCGTGGGAGGGCATCAAGATCTTCGACATCAGCGACAAGAAGAACCCGAAGTACATCAAGTCGGTCGAGACCAAGTGCGGCTCGCACACGCACACCCTGGTCCCGGACAAGCGCGGCAAGGACGTCTACCTGTACGTCTCGTCGTACAGCCCGAACGCGGCCTTCCCGGACTGCCAGCCGCCGCACGACCTGATCTCGATCGTCAAGGTCCCGCTGAAGGACCCGACGTCGGCGTCGCTGCTCTCGGAGACCGTCCTGTTCCCGGACGGCGGCAACGTCGGCCGGCCGGGCACCGTCCCGACCGGCTACGTGACGGCCACCTCCGGCTGCCACGACATCACCGTGTACCCGTCGAAGGACCTCGCGGCCGGCGCCTGCATGGGTGACGGCGTGCTGTGGGACATCTCCGACCGCGAGAAGCCCCGCGAGATCAGCCGCGTGCAGGACGACGTGAACTTCGCGTTCTGGCACTCGGCCACCTTCAACAACGCCGGCACCAAGGTGGTCTTCACCGACGAGCTCGGCGGCGGCGGCGCGGCGACGTGCAACGAGACCATCGGCAAGACCCGCGGCGCGGACGGCATCTACGACATCACCGGGCGCGGTGACGGTCGGGAGCTGGAGTTCCGCTCCTACTACAAGATCTCCCGCACCCAGGCCGACACCGAGAACTGCGTGGCCCACAACGGCTCGCTGATCCCGGTGCAGGGTCGGGACATCATGGTCCAGTCCTGGTACCAGGGCGGCATCTCGATCTGGGACTTCACCGACTCCGGCAACCCCAAGGAGATCGGCTGGTTCGAGCGCGGCCCGCTGCCCAACGGCGCCGGCGGCGGCACGTGGTCGGCGTACTACTACAACGGCTACATCTACTCGTCCGACATGGCCAAGGGCTTCGACGTGCTGGACATCCGCGACCCGCGGACCGTCACCGGCAAGCTCGTGCGCGTGGACGAGCTGAACGTGCAGTCGCAGGGCTCCTACCGGGACCTGTTCCCGCGTCGGTGACCCCATCGATGTGAGCACGGCCCGGGGAAGGGCCCGTCGCACCCGCGGCGGGCCCTTCCCCCTTTTGTGACCGCATTTTCGCGGTGCGGTACTCCTTCGCGGTGACAACACCGGCGAAAGGGCCGGCCACGAGTAGGCTACCCACTGGTATCTCCCTCCCGAATTCCTCGCGAGGAGTATTCCGGTGCCCGACATGACCCTTTACCGCGGCGAGCGGCACACCGCCTGGCCGGCCCCCGCAGTGCGGCTCATCTGGGGCGGCCTGACCATCAGCGACCCCTGGCCGGGCGCGCGGCTGCCCAACCGGGCGGCCACCGCGGCGTGGTGCGCGCTGTCCCGGGCGATCAGCGCGGCGGGCGGCCCGGCGGCGTTCTCCCCGGTCGTGCGCGGTGCGAACGGCTCGTGCGGCCTCACGTTCGCCCGCACGTGCACCGGCGGGGACGCCGACCACAACTACGTGGTGACCATCCACCGCGCCCGCACCTTCCTGCTCCGCTACGCCGGCCTCGGCGGCTGGGCGCCGGGCGACGAGGTGCCCTGGGCGACCGATCCGGAACTGCCCACCGAGGATTACGTGGTGCTGAACGGACCCACCGTCGCCCGGTCGACGGTATTGGGTTTCGGGCATTTCACCGGAACACCGGAGGTGACGTTGTTCACCGATGTGCCGACCGGGTGGGTGACGTCCGTGAACGGTCAGCCGATCGGCGGGAACGGCGTGCGGGTGCTCACGGATTCGGAGTTGTCGGACGACGAACGGGCGCGGTTGGCGAAACTGCGGCGGCCGTGACCGCCCTCACGCCTCGACGACCATCAGCCGCGCCGCGTCGAAGTCCAGCGCGACGGCGGTGCCGGGCGGGAAGTCGCCCGCGCGGCCGGAGGGCTGGTCGACCCGCACGACCTGGTCGCCGCCGCCGAGGCGCACCGACAGGCGCGTCACGGGACCGAGGAAGCTCTGCGCCAGCACGTCGCCCACCAGCACGTCCGCCGTCGGGGCGCCGTCCTCGCGGTGCCGGGTGACGGTGATGTCCTCCGGCCGGACGATCACCTTCACCTCGCCGTGCAGCCCGTCGGCCGCGTCCGTCGCCAACCGGAACGCCCCCAGCCGCACCCCGCCGGGCTCGGCCGTGCCGAACACGGCGTTGGTGACGCCGACGAACTGCGCCACGAACGCCGACGCGGGCTCCCGGTACACGCGGGCCGGGGTGTCCAGCTGCTCCAGCCGGCCGTTCGACATCACGCCCACCCGGTCGGAGACGGCCAGCGCCTCCTCCTGGTCGTGCGTGACGAACAGCGTGGTCGTGCCCAGCTCGGTCTGGATGCGCCGGATCTCGTCGCGCAGGGCCACGCGCACCTTGGCGTCCAGCGCGGACAGCGGCTCGTCGAGCAGCAGCACGCGCGGCCGGATCGCCAGCGCCCGCGCCAGGGCCACCCGCTGCTGCTGACCGCCGGACAGCTGGTGCGGGTAGCGCCCGGCCAGGTGGGAGAGGCCCACCAGCTCCAGCAGCTCGCCGACCCGCGCGCCGCGGTCGGGCGCCTTGCGCAGCCTCAGGCCGAACGCGATGTTCTCCGCCGCGGTCATGTTCGGGAACAGGCTGTACGCCTGGAACACCATGCCCATGTCCCGCTTGTTGGCGGGCACGCCCGTGACGTCCTTGCCGGCCACGGTGACGCGGCCGGAGTCGGCGGTCTCGAAGCCGGCCACGATCCGCAGCGCGGTGGTCTTGCCGCAGCCGCTGGGCCCGAGCAGGCTGACCAGCTCGCCCTCGGCCAGCTCCAGGTCGAGGCCGGCGAGCGCCGGCCGGCCGCCGAACGACTTGCGCAGCCCGTCGAGACGCAGGTGACCCATCTCAGCCTTCCTCCGGGGGGTTCTCCGCCGGGGCGGTGTCCCGCCTCCTGCCGACGAACGAGAGCAGGAACAGCAGCGCGAACGCGAACAGCAGGCTCAGCAGCGACACGGCGATGGACACGCCCGCGTTGCGCTTGCCCAGCAGGTTGACCTGCACCTGCACCGTGTCGAAGTTCAGCAGCGAGGCGATGGTGAACTCGCCGAGCACCAGCGCCACCGACAGCAGCGACGCGCCGATCAGGGCGGTGCGGATGTTCGGCACCACGACCCGCAGCAGCACCGTGCCCCAGGACGCGCCGAGGCCGCGGGCCGCCTCGGCGAGCGTCTTCAGGTCGATCGAGGACAGCCCCGCGTCGATGGCCCGGTAGGCGAAGGGCAGGACCAGCACCGCGTAGGCGAACGTGAGCGTCAACGGCGAGTCGCCGAGGAAGTAGTCCACCCACGCGTAGAGCGGGGCCATGCCGACGACCAGCACGATCGCCGGGATCGCCACCGGCAGCAGGCACAGGAACTCCACCGGCCGCCGCAGCGCCGGCAGCCGCAGCCTGATCCACGCCATGGTCGGCACGAGCAGCGCCAGCACGAGCAGCGAGCTGGTCGCGGCCAGCTGCACGGACACCAGGATCGCCTCGACCAGGTCGGGGTCGTCGACGATGCCCGACCACGACTCCAGGCTGCGCGTGCCGTTCGCGCCGCGCGTGGAGAACTCGGCCATGGCGACCAGCGGCAGCAGGAAGTACGCGCCGAGCACCAGCAGGACCGCGACCCGCGCGGCACCCCGTCCCCTCACCGCCACCGGTCGGCCCTCCGCTGGAGCAGGGCGTAGAGGCCCATCGCGACGGCGACGACCACGACCATGCCGAGGCCGAGCGCCTTGCCCAGGTTCTCCTGCCCCAGCAGCACCTCGCCGGTCAGCGCGCCCCTGATCCGGAGCGGCACGATGGGGCTGCCCTGCGACACCAGCGCCGCGGCGGTGGCGTAGGCGGAGAACGCGTTGGCGAACAGCAGCAGCAGCGAGCCGAGGAACGCGGGCAGCAGGACCGGCCCGCCGACGTGCCGCCAGTAGCTCCACGACGAGCCGCCGAGGCTGTCCACCGCCTCCCGCCACTGCGGGCGCAGGCCGTCGAGGGCGGGCAGGAACACGATGACCATCAACGGGACCTGGAAGAACGTGTAGACCAGGGTGAGGCCGGGCAGCTCGAACAGCCACGCGCCGGTGGCGAAGAGGTCCACGCCGAACGCGTCGCGCAGGAACCGCGTGACGAAGCCCTGGAAGCCGACCGTGGCGAGGAACGCGAACGCCAGCGGCACGCCGCCGAACTGGGCCAGCACGCCCGCCGCGGCGACCACGACGCGGCGCAGCGGCCCTTCGGGGCGGCCGGTGGCGACGGCCCAGGACAGCAGCGCGCCGAACACCGCGCCCAGCAGGGCGGTGAGCGCGGACAGCTCGATGCTGAGCAGGAACGCCCGCAGGTGCGCGCCCCCGGTCAGCTCGGCCAGGTTGGCCAGGGTGAACGCGCCGTGCTCGTCCTGGAACGCCCCCGCCAGCACGAGGACGGTCGGGTAGAGCAGGAACGTGCCCACGTAGGCCAGGAACGGCACGACGACCAGCCACGCCGCCCAGGACCCGCGCGCCGGGCCGCGGCCGGGTGACGGCGCGGGACCGTCCCCGACCGCGGTCGTCACGGGTGCGACCACCGGTCAGCCCACCGCCTGGGCCCACGTCGAGGACAGCACCCGCTTGGCCTCGTCCGACTGCTGCTGGGTGAGGAACACCTGCTCGCCGCCGGTCTCGGGCAGCTTGGCCGCCGCGGCGGCGTCGAGGGTGCCCGCCTTCTCCATCGCGTCCATGCGCACCGGCCGCGACAGGCCCTTCAGGAACAGGTTCTGGCCCTCGTCGGAGTACAGGAACTCCTGCCACAGGCGGGCGGCGGCCGGGTGCGGCGCGTCCTTGTTGACGGCCTGGTTGTAGTACGCGCCGACCTGGGCGTCCCGCGGGACGACGACCCGCCAGTCGGCCTTGCCCGCGAGCTTCGCGGTCTGCGCGGCGTTGGTGTAGTCCCAGTCGACGACGACCGGCGTCTGGCCGGACTCGATGGTCGCGGGCGACGGGTCGACCGGCAGGAAGTTGCCCGCGGCCTTGAGCTGCTTGAAGAACTCGACGCCGGGCGCGATGTCGTCGGCCGAGCCGCCGTTGCCGAGCGAGGCCATGACGACGCCGGAGAACGCGGCGCCGGCCTGCGTCGGGTCGCCGTTGAGCGCGACCTTGCCCTGGTACTCGGGCTTGAGCAGGTCCTTCACCGAGGTCGGCGCGGGCACCTTCGAGGCGTCGTAGCCGATCGACATGAAGCCGCCGTAGTCGCCGTAGTACAGGCCCGAGGGCTCCTTGAGCTCGTCGGGGATGTCCGCCCAGGTCTCCACCCGGTAGGGCGCGAACACGCCGGTGTTGGCGAGGGCGACGTTCAGGCCGAGGTCGAACACGTCGGGGGCGCGGTCACCGCCCTTGAGCTGCTCGGCCGCGTTGATCTCGTCCTGGCTGGAGGCGTCGGGCTGCGCGGAGTCGACCTCGATGCCGTACTCCGCCTCGAACGCGGAGATGATCTCGCCGTAGTTGGCCCAGTCCGGGGGCAGCGCGATGACGTTGAGCCTGCCCTCCGCCTTCGCCGCCTCGACGAGCTTGTCGAGCCCGCCGAACTCGGCGGCGGACTGCGCGGTGGCCGCGGGCGCGCCGTCCGCCGCGCCGTCCTTCGGCGGGGGCGTGCCGCAGGCCGCGACGAGCGCCAGCGCCGCGGCGCCGGTGCCGACCAGCCGCAGGACTCGGGTGTGGGTCACGGGTCGAACCTCCCTGGAGGTGGCAAAGGGCCTGTCAGCGTGATCGCGTCCGGGACGTGCGGAGGATTCGCGAATTGCGCGCGTCTTGTCAAGCAGGGTGTTGTGCCAGGTCTCGATTCAGCCCGTCGGACGAATTCCCCGGAGCGTTCCGGTGGACGGCGGGTTAACCGAGCGTCTTCCGGTCACACGGTCGTGACCAGGGCGAAATCCCCGGATCGGCCCAGCGCTGTGGGCTGGACGTCGTCGTCGCCGAACCCGCGCGGTCACCCGCTGGAATGCGCGTTGGGCCACCGGAACGATCCACCGCCGGCAAAGGGGTGACCTGTGCGCCCCATTTCTGCCGAAAGCCCACCGACCTTTCCCGGGCGCGGTAACGCGCTTCGCGGGGGGCTCGACTCCGTGGTGTCACGTGACGGGAATGCCCGGTTCTCCCCCCTCCCAGAAGGGCAGATCCATGCGTCATCCACGAAGATCAGTCGCCGTGGCGGCCGTCGGGGCGCTGCTGCTCCCGGTCGGCCTGCCCGCGACGGCGTCGGCGGCCCCGGTCGCCGGCGAGGACGTGCTCTACACGCTCGACGCCGACTTCGACCAGGGCGTGCTCCAGGACGTCAACCACGACGCGCCGAACGGCGACCAGCTCCAGCTCGACCGGCGCACCACGTTCTTCCCCTACGTCAACGTCGCCGCCTCCGCGCGCGGCACCATGGTGCGCATCGACGTGGACACCGGCGAGATCCTCGGCGAGTGGCTGTCCGCGCCGGACGGCCAGGGCCGCAACCCCTCCCGCACCACCGTCGACAAGCTCGGCAACACCTGGCTGTCCAACCGGAACGAGGCGGGCGGCGGCCAGGGCTCGGTGACCCGCGTCGGCGTCATCCGGGGCGGCACGCGCGTGGACGGCGACGGCACGCCGAACCCGACCGGCGACCACCTGGTCGGCCCGTTCTCGTACAACACCTGCGAGGACCGCGACCAGGACGGCCTGTTCGCCACCTCGCGGGGCCTGGGCGACATCAGGCCGTGGACCAACGCGGGCGGGGTCGACAGCGACGGCGGGGTCCAGACCGCCGCCGACGAGTGCCTGATCACCTACAGCCGGGTCGCGGGCACCAACACCCGCACGGTCGCCGTGGACGCCGACAACAACCTGTGGACCGGCGGGTCCAACACGCAGCACCAGCTGATCTCCGGCGCGGACGGCAGCCCGCTGACCGCGCCGGTCAGCCTGGGCTGCGGCGGGTACGGCGGCCTGGTGGACCAGGCGGGCACCCTGTGGTCGGCCCGCTTCGGGGCCAACCTGCTGCGCTACGAGCCCGGCACCGGGACCGGCGCGTGCCTGGACACCACGCACGGCGACTACGGCCTGGGCATGGACCCGAACACCGGCGAGATCTGGCACACCGGTGTCAGCACCGGCCGCACGGTCAAGATGGACGCGGCGGGCACCGTCCTCGGCTCGTTCCCGCACGGCCACCCGCGCGCCCAGGGCGTCGCGGTCGACGTGGACGGCAACGTGTGGGTCGCCCACGCGCTGGACAACGGCACGAACACGGTCGGGCACCTGCGCACCGACGGCACGTTCGTCGGCAACGTCGTGCTGCCCGGCGGCAACGGGCCCACCGGCGTCGCGGTGGACAGCAACGGCAAGGTGTGGGTCACCAACATCAACTCCAACAACGCGCAGCGCATCGACCCGGACGCCGGTCCGGTGGGCGGCGGCGGGTTCCCGGTGGGCGCGGTGGACCTGACGGTGGACCTCGGCGCGGGCGCCGGGCCGTACAACTACAGCGACATGACCGGCTCGGTGCTGGGCGAGATCACCGCGCCGATCGGCACGTGGTCGGTGGTGCAGGACGGCGGGGTCGCTGGCCAGACCTGGGGCACGGTCACCTGGAACACCGAGGCGCAGGGCAGCGTGCCGCCGGGCACCTCGATCACGGTGGAGGCGCGCGCGTCCGACACCGAGGCCGGGTTGGCGGGCGAGGCGTTCGCGCCGGTGGCCAACGGGGTGGAGTTCGCCCTGGTCGGGCGGTACGTCGAGGTGCGGGCGACGTTGACCGCGTCCCCGTCGGGCGCGAGCCCGGTGCTGTCGGACCTGCGGATCACCACGTCCGAGCGGACCGGCGTGTTCTCCTGCCAGGCCACCGCGCTGAACCTCGCCGGGGTGGTCGTGGCGCGGGCGAACCCGCCGGACGTGCCGTGCGCGGACGACGCCGTGACGGTGGCGAACGTGAACCTGCCCGCGGGTGTCCTGAACGTCCGGGCGACCGCGTTGAGCGCGCGCACCGACCAGACGCCGGACGACCTGCTCGCGCTGCCGCCGGCACCCGGTGACGGCGCGGTGTCCTCGGCGCGGGTGGAGACCACCCGGATCACGAGCCTGCTGGTGACCATCGAGGTGGGCGTGATCCGGGCGGACGCCTCGGTGACGTGCGACGCGGGGCTGAACCCGGTGTTCACCGGTTCCTCGCAGGTCGCGAGCCTGCGGATCAACGGGGTGTCGGTCGCGGTGGGCAGCGCGCCGCTGACGATCCCGCTGGTCATCGGCTCGCTGCGGCTCAACGGCACGACGACGACCTCGTCGAGCCTGGTGCAGCAGGCGTTCGCGCTCGACACCGCGCTGACCGACGTGGTGCTCGGCGAGGCGCGGGTGAACCTGGAGGCGTTGCCGGGCGAGCCGGGCGGCAGCCCCTGCCGGGTCTGACGCACCCACCCCACTAGTAGCCGTACTATATGTAGGACGGCTACTAGTGGGGGTTCGCCGATGAGTCGGAAACTGCTGGTCTGGGCGCACGTCGTGGCGTCCACCGGCTGGATGTTCATGGCGCTGGCGTTGTTCGTGGTGGTCGACTACGCCCTGTCCGGGCCCGGTCGGCTCGCGGCGTTCGACGCGGCGCTGCTGCTCGACGTCGAGGTGCTCCAGTTCATGGCCACCACGTCGGCGTTCACCGGGCTGATGCTGTCCGGCCTCACCCCGTGGGGCTACTCCCGGCACTGGTGGGTGCTGCTGAAGACGGTCGTCACGTTCACGCAGCTCTACGTCGGGATCTTCGTGCTCAGCCCGAACCTGCACCCCGGCGGGTCGCCGCTGATGATGCGGGTCGGGTCGCTGCTGATGGCCTCGGCGCTGGCGTGCCAGGTGTGGCTGTCGGTGGCCAAGCCGTTCGGGCGCACGCCGTGGGTCGCGCCGGTCAAGCCCAGGACGGCGTCCGGCCGGGCGTTCGCGCTGTGCCTGGCCGTGCCGGCGGCGGACTACGCGCTCGGCGAGTTCGTGCTGGGGCGGTCGACCCCGGTGCTCGCCCTGGCGGTCGTGGTGGTCTTCCCGGTCGTGCGCGCCGTGCGCCGACCGGCGCGTAGTCGAGTGGTAACTTCGGGTGACCACCGACGGCCGCCAAGACCCGGAAGGCACGAGACGTGAACCGTCCTGTCGCCCTGCTCGTCGCCGCCCTCGCGGCACCCCTCGCGACCACCCCCGCGGCCGACGCCGCGCCCGTCGCCGGCGGGGTCGCCGTGACCGTGGCCCGCTTCGCCGCACCCGCGACCGCCACCCGCGCCTACACCTACGACCCGGCCCTGGTCGCGCCCGGCGCGGCCGTCATGGTCGTCGCCACCCCGACGCGGCACGGCACGCGGACGCTGCTCAGCGTCTACGGCCTGGCGCCGGACCGCACCTACGGCGCGCACGCGCACCAGCGGCCGTGCGGCGCGCTGCCGACCGACGCGGGAGCCCACCACCAGCACGAGGTGGACCCCGTCCAACCGTCGGTCGACCCGGCCTACGCCAACCCGGCCAACGAGATCTGGCTGGACCTCACCACCGACCACCGGGGTCGCGCGACCGTCACCACGACCGTCGACTGGCGCTTCGCGGACCGCCGCGCGGGGTCGGTCGTGCTGCACGCCCAGCGCACCGCCACCGAACCCGGCAAGGCCGGCACGGCGGGTGCGCGCCTGGCGTGCGCGACGGTGGACTTCTAGGTCGGCACGCCGTCGCCGGGCGGCGGGACGGCGCCTACCTCCGGGCGCGGGACGCGCGGGCCAGGGCGTGCAGCAGGGGCAGGGTGTTGTCCCAGCCCAGGCAGGAGTCGGTGACGCTCAGGTCCGGGCGCAGCCGGTTCGACGCCGGGTCCTGCCTGCCGTCCGACAGGTAGGACTCGATCATCACGCCCACCAGCCCCCGGTTGCCGTCCTCGACCTGCGCGGCCAGGTCGGCGACCACGGCCGGTTGGCGGCGGTGGTCCTTGCCGCTGTTGCCGTGCGAGGCGTCGACCACCACGCGGGGCGGCACGCCTGCTGCGGACAGGGCGGCCAGGGCCCCGGCCACGTGCGCGGCGCCGTAGTTGGGCGTCGGGCCGCCCCGCAGGACCAGGTGGGCGTCGGGGTTGCCGGTGCTGCGCAGGGTGGTGAGCCTGCCGTCGGCGGCCACGCCGGGGAACGCGTGGGGCAGGCCGGCGGCGCGGATCGCGTCCACGGCGGTGTCCAGGCGGCCGGAGACGCAGTTCTTCATGCCGATCGGCAGGGGCAGCCACGACGCCAGGTGCCGGTGCGGCTGGCTGGCGACGGTGCGCGCGCCCACCGCGCCCCACGTGACGACGTCGGCCACGTAGTGGGCCAGCACCGGGTCGACGAACTCGTAGGCCAGGGGCAGCCCGGTGGCCGCCGCCTCGGCCAGGAACGCCCGGCCCAGCCGGACGCCGGCCGCGATGTCGCCCTTGCCGTCGAGCGTCGGGTCGGGCAGCAGGCCGGTCCACCCGGAGACGGTGCGCGGCTTCTCCAGGTAGGCGCGCATGACCACGACGAGGTCGTCGGCGAAGCGGTCGGCGGCGCCCTTCAGCAGGTGCGCGTAGTCCAGCGCCGCGACCGGGTCGTGCACGGAGCAGGGGCCGACCACGACGAGCAGCCTGGGGTCGCGCCCGGCGAGCACGTCGGTGACGGTCTCCCGGTGCCGGGCCACCGCCCCGGCCACCGAGTGGGCCGAGGCGACCTCGCCGGGTGTGGGCAGGGTGTCCTGGTCAGGCATCTGAGTGGCCCTTCTCGTGAACGGGGCGGGGCAACCTCGTCGCCCCGAGTGCTGCCACCAGGGCGAAGCCGAGCACCCACCAGAAGGTGTCGGCGAACGCCGCGGGCGTGTCCGGTCCGCGCGCCGCCAGCCGGCTGCCGAGGACGACGGCGAGGACGGCGGTGCCGACGGAGCCACCGACCGTGTTGAGCAGGTTGAGCGCCCCGGCGGCCCGGGGCAGCCGGGCCGGTTCGATCCGGCTGTAGACGATGTTCATCACCGGTGCGCCGATCATGGCCGCGCCGGCGCCGCGGACGAGCAGCGACAGCACGATGACGGCGTCCGGCAGGGCGTGGTGGAGCTGCGTGAACGGGGCGGTGCCCGCGGCCACGAGCGCGATGCCGGTCAGCACGAGGGTGCGCGGGGCGACGGTGTCGACCGCGCGGGTGACGAGGACCGACCCGACCGCCGCGCCCAGGCCCTGCGGCGCGAGCAGCAGCCCGGTCTCCCAGGCGGACAGTCCGCCGCCGGTCTGGAGGTACAGCGGCAGCAGGAACATGGTGCCGAAGACGGAGGCGCCGAGGACGGCCAGCGCGAGCGCCGCCACGCCGAACGGCGGCCGGGTGAACAGGCGCGGGTCGATCAGCGGCGTGCCCCGGGTGCGCAGGCCGTGCACGACGAACCCGACGAGCATCGCCGCGCCCACCGCGACGGCGGAGGCGGACACCGCGGCCGGGACGGCCTGGTCGACGGAGGTGAGGCCGAAGACCAGCACGGCCAGGCCGGGCGACAGCAGCAGCGCGCCGCGCACGTCGAAGGGCGTGCGCCCCTCGGCGGGCGGCACGGCGGGCACGGTGCGGCGGGCGAGCAGGATCGCCGCCGCGCCGATCGGCAGGTTGACGTAGAACAGCCACGGCCAGTCCGCGACGGCCAGGACCGACCCGCCGGCCAGCGGCCCGAGGACCGGGGACAGCAGCGGCACCACGGAGACGACGCCGAGCACGCGGCCGATCCGCTCGCGGCCGGCGGCGCGCGCGAGCAGGGCCTGGCCGGTCGGCGGGAGCAGCCCGCCGGCCAGGCCCTGGAGCACCCGGAACGCCACCAGGCTCGGCAGCGACCAGGCCAGCGCGCACAGCAGCGAGGCCAGCAGGAACACCGCCACCGCGGTGATCCACACCCGTCGGCCGCCGAACCGGTCCGCGAGCCACCCCGAGGCGGGCACGGCGGTGACCACCGCGAGCAGGTAGGCCGTGGTGACCCACTGGATGTCGGTGACCCGCGCGCCGAACCGGTCGGCCAGCGCGTCGATGCCGACGGAGACGATCGTGCTGTCCAACGTGGCCATGAACGTGCCGAGGACCAGGGTGAACGCCGTGCGCCACAGCGCCGCGTCCACCTTGGCCGCCGTCGGCCCGCTCACGGCGTCGGCTCCCCGACGAGGGCGGACAGGTCCGCGTCCAGGTGGGCGGGCAGGTCGTGCAGCACGCGCAGCAGCTCGGCCGCCAGCGCCTCGACCTCGGTGCGCCCGAACAGCCCGGCCTGGTGGCCGAGGACGCCCGTCCAGGCGCCCCCCTCCGGCACGACGGTCAGCGTCACGGGGTGGTGCGTGCGCTCGCGGAACCGGGTGCCGGTGACGGTCAGGCCGGGGGCGGGTTCGCGCAGCCGCGCCGGGTCCACCGGGTAGTTCTCGAACACCACCAGGCTGTCGAACAGGCGGTCGCGGCCGGTCAGCCGCTCCAGCTCGGGCAGCCCGACGTGGTCGTGCTCCGCCATGGCCCGCCGGCGCGCCTGGGCGTCCGCCAGCGCGTCGGACACGGTGCCGGTGAACCGGACGCGCACCGGCACCGTGCCCGCGACCAAGCCGATGATCTCCTCGACGCCCTCGACGTCGGCGGTCCGGTTGGCCACCATCGCGCCGAAGCACACGTCCCGCCGCCCGGAGCGGGCCGCGAGCACCGCCGCCCACGCCCCCTGGAGGAGCGCGTTCGGGGTCAGGCCGCGCCGCGCCGCCTCCCGCGTCAACTCCGCCACCAGGGGCGCGTCGACCCGGAACAGCACGGGGTCGGCCGCGCCCACGACCACGTCGCGGCCCCGGGTCAGGTAGTCGCCCTCGGGCAGGTCCGCCAGTTCCGCCCGCCACGCCCGCAGGTGCTCCGCCCGGTCCAGCGTGGACAGGTGGCGCAGGTAGCGGCTGAACGGCACGGGCTCGGGCAGCGCGCCACCGGCGTAGAGCGCGAACAGCTCGGTGAGGATGCGCGGGGCCGACCACCCGTCGGACAGCACGTGGTGGCTGGTCAGCACGAGCACCTGCCGCCCCGGGCCGGACCGCAGCACGGTCAGCCGGAGGGGCGGGCCGACGGCCAGGTCGAACGGCTCGGCCAGGTCGGCGTCCAGCGCGCGGTCCACGTCGTCCACGTCGAGCACGCGGAACGCCGGGCGCGGGTCGCGCGGGACCACCTGCACCGCGGGCGACGGCGGGAACACCGCGCCGAGGTTCGGGTGCCGCCGCAGCAGGGCGTCGCCCGCCGCGCGCAGGGCCTCGACGTCGAGCGCGCCGGACAGCGTGAACGCCGCCTGCACGGTGTACGGGTCGTCGGCGTGCGCCCGCGCGTGGCGCAGCACGACCTGCTGCAACGGGGTCAGCGGCAGCACGTCGGCCACCGGGTACCCGGCCTCCAGCGCGTCGATCGTGGCCTGGTCGAACGGGACCAGGGGCAGGTCGGACGGCGTGAGGCCGGCGCCCGCCACGGCCGCCGGGTCCTCGGCGATCCGGGTCAGCGCGGCGGTCAGGGACCGGGCCAGCGCCCCGATCCCCGCCTCGGTGAACAGCGCGGCGGGCCAGGTGAACCGGATGCCGAGCGCCTCGCCGGCGCCGTCGTCGCGGGCCAGGGCGTTGATCATCAGCGAGTGCGGCAGCGGCAGGTCGTCACCGCCGCCCGAGCCGAGCGGGTCGGCGTCCGCCGGGGCCTGCCACGGGACGTCCCCGGCGGGGCGGGCGGGGAAGCGGCCGAGGTAGTTCCAGCTGATCTCCGGGGCGCAGGCGGGCGCCTCGTCGCCGAGGACGCCGTAGCCGAGGCCGTCGCCCGCGGCGTGCAGCTGCTCCTTGACCGCCTTCAGCGCCGCGGCGACGCCCCCGTCCGGCACCTCCACCCGGGCGGGGTGCACGGCGGTGAACCAGCCGACGGTCTGGGACAGCTCGACCGGGCCGGAGCGGTCGGGCGCGTGCGGCGGGCGGCCGTGGCTCTCCAGGGCCACCAGCAGGTCCGGGGCGGTGCCGCGCCACTCCGCCACGGCCAGCGCGAGCGCGGTGAGCAGCACGGTGTCCGGGGTGGTGCGGTAGGCGGCGGGCAGGGTGGTCAGCACGGTCCGCGTCGTGGCGGGGTCCAGGTGGACCACGTGGTGGACGGCGGTGGCCGCGGTGTCCCTGGTCGGGTCCGGGGTCGTCGCGGCCGGCGGCGCGGCGGCGACGTGCCGCCAGTGCGGCAGCTCCGCGCGGCGGTGCGGCCGGGCGTCGCGCAGCGCCGTCGCCCAGCCCAGGAAGGACTGGCCGTGCCGGGTCAGCGGCCGGCCGGTCCCGTGGACGTGGGCGATGTCGTCGAGCAGCACGCGCCAGGACACCGCGTCCACCGCGGCGTGGTGCGCGACCAGGACGAGCCTGCCGGGGCGCTGCCCGGCGTCGACCCAGGCGGCGCGCAGCAGCGGGCCGGTGCGCAGGTCCATCCGGGCGCGGGCGTCGGCGACGTGCGCGTCGGCGGCCGCGCGCGGGTCGTCGCCGGCGGCCACCCGGGTGAGCACGTCGGCCCCGGTCACCGCGCCGACGGCGGGGATGCGCAGCACGTCGCCGGCCAGGTGGGCGCGCAGCACGTCGTGCCTGGCCAGCACGGCGTCGAACACCGCGTGCCAGGTGGCGAGGTCGCCGCCCGCCGGGACGACCACCTCGACCCACTGGCAGAACCGGTCGGCGGACGCGCCGGAGCGCCGCAGCAGGTCCCGCAGGACCGGCGTCAGCGGGGCGTCGCCGGTCGCGGGGGCCTCCTCGGTCTGCTCCGCGCCGCCGCAGCGGGCGGCGATGCCGGCCACCGTGCGGCCCTCGAAGACGTCCCGCGCGGTCAGGGACAGGCCCTCGCGCCGGGCCCGGGAGACCACGCGCAGCGACACGATGCTGTCGCCGCCGACGTCGAGGAACGCGTCGTCCAGGTTGACCTCGTCGGTGCCCAGCACCTCGCGGAACACGGCCAGCAGCACGGTCTCGGCGTGCGTGGCCGGTTCCCGGGCCGCCGCGGAGGCGCCCGTGCCCGGCGCGGGCAGCGCGGCCCGGTCGAGCTTGCCGCTCGGCCCGAGCGGCAGCCGGTCGAGCAGCACGAACGCGGACGGCACCATGTGGTCGGGCAGCTCGGCCGACAGGTGCTCGCGCAGCGCGTCCGCGCCGGGTTCGGCGCCGTCGGCGGGGATCACGTAGCCGACGAGCCTGCGGTCGCCGGGCCGGTCCTCGCGGACGACCACCGCGCACGCCCGCACGTCGGGGTGCCGGGTCAGCACGGTCTCGATCTCGGACAGCTCGATGCGGAACCCGCGCACCTTGACCTGGTGGTCGGCGCGGCCGAGGAACACCAGCTGCCCGTCCGGCCGCCAGTGCACCAGGTCGCCGGTGCGGTACATGCGCTCGCCGGGCGGGCCGAACGGGTCGGCGACGAACCGCTCGGCGGTCAGTCCGGGGCGGTTGAGGTAGCCGCGGGCCAGCTTCGGCCCGGCCAGGTACAGCTCGCCGGTCACGCCGACGCCGACCGGCAGCAGGCCGCCGTCGAGCACGTAGGCGCGCACCTCCGGGTCGGGTCGCCCGATGGGCAGCGGCCCCTCGTCGTCCGGGTCGTAGTGCCAGGTCACCGAGTTGATCGTGACCTCGGTCGGGCCGTAGGCGTTGAACAGCGCGCGGCGCCCCGCGCCCCAGCGGCGGGCGAGCTCGGGGTCGAGGCGTTCCGCGCCGACGACGAAGAACACGTCCGGGTCGACCGTGCGGTCGTCGGGCACGGCGGCCAGGAACGACGGCAGCAGGTTCACGCCCGTGCAGCGCTGCTCGGCGATGTAGTCCACCAGCTCGTCACCGGGCACGCGCACCTCCTCCGGCGCGATGACCGACGTGCCGCCGGACAGCAGCGGCAGCATGAACTGCCAGAAGGCCACGTCGAAGCTCGTCGAGGCGAAGTGCAGGTACCGCTCCCCCTCGCCGATGCCGACCACGTCCTCCTGGAGGGAGATCAGGCTGGGCACGCCCCGGTGCGGCACGGCGACGCCCTTGGGCTTCCCGGTCGTGCCGGAGGTGTAGATGACGTAGGCCAGCGAGTCCTCGGTGAGGTCGCGGCGGGCGTCGACCGGGTCGGCGTCCCACTCCGCCGGACCGTCCAACGTGGACGGTCGGGCGAGGTCGAGCACGGGCAGCCCGGACAGCACGACCGGCGCGTCCCCCGCGGTCACGGCGGCGGTCGGCGCGGCGTCGCCCAGCATGTGCGCCAGCCGGTCCTTCGGGTAGTCCGGGTCCATCGGCACGTACACCGCGCCCGCCTTGAGCACGCCGAACAGCGCGACGACCATCTCCACGTCGCGGCCGAGCAGCACGGCCACGGCGTCCTGCGGTCGCACGCCCCGGTCGAGCAGGGCGTGCGCGAGCCGGTTGGCCCGCCGGTCCAGCTCCGCGTAGGTCAGCGACCGGTCGCGGCACACCACGGCCTCCGCGCCCGGCGTGCGGTCCACCCACGTGGCGAACTCGGCGAGGCAGCCGCCGCGCTCGCGGGTCGGCTCGGGGCCGCGGCCCATGGCCAGCACGCGGTCGCGCTCCTCCGCGTCGAGCGCGGCGAGCCGGGCCACCGGCCGGTCCGGGTCGTCGACGATCCCGTGCAGCAGGGTGCGCAGCCAGCGGCCGTAGCCGCGCACGGTCCCCTCGTCGAACGCGTGCGGCTGGTAGCCGAGGCCGACGACGATCTCGTCCTCGGGGATGACGATGACGGTGAGCGGGTAGTGCGTGGCGTCGGTGATGTCCACGCCCACCAGGTCCAGGCCGGGCGCGAGGGGCGTGCGCCGCCTGCTGGAGAGGGGGAAGTTCTCCATCACCAGCATCGTGTCGAACAGCTCGCCCACCCCGACGGCCCGCTGCACGTCCGGCAGGCCGACGTGGTGGTGCTCGCTGAGCGCCACGCTCTCCTCGTGCACGCGGTCCAGCAGCCGGGCGACGGTGTCGCCGGGCTCGTACCGGACGCGCACCGGGATGGTGCCGCCGAGCTGGCCGATCATCGCCTCGACGCCGTCGACCTCGGCGGGCCGGCCGGAGACCGGGCAGCCGAACACGACGTCGCGCCGGCCCGTGAGCCGGCCCAGCAGCACGCCCCACGCGACCTGGAGCACGGTGGTCGGCGTGATCCCCCGGTCGCGGGCGAACGCGCGCAGGCGGTCGCTGAACCCCTCGCCCAGGCCCACGGTCACCCGCTCGGGCCGGTCCACTGCGGACGCCGCGCCGGCGGGGGCGAGCCGGGTGCCCTCGTCGACACCGGCCAGCGCCCCCTTCCACGCGTCCAGGGCGGCGTCGTGGTCGCGGTCGGCGAGCCAGCGGTGGTACTCGGCGGGCGACGGCGCGACGGGCGCGGCCGGGCCGCCGCCCAGCTCGGCGTAGACCGCCAGCAGCGTGCGGCCGACCAGCGGCATGGACCAGCCGTCGAGCAGGGCGTGGTGGTTGGTGATGACCAGCCGGTGCTCGTCCGCGCCCAGCGAGCACAGCAGGAAGCGGATCAGCGGCGGCCTCGTCGTCGTGAACGGGCGCTCCAGCTCGGCGCGGCAGTGCTCGGTCAGCAGGTCGTCGCGCCGGGGCTCGGCGCGCAGGTCCACCTGCCGCCAGTCGAGCGTGACGTCCGCCGGGACCACCTGCACGACGTCGCCGGCGGCCGTGGTGTGCAGGTGGACGCGCAGCGCGGGGTGGCGGCGCAGCAGCTCGGCGGTCGCGGCCCGCATCCGGTCGGCGTCCAGCTCGCCGCGCAACAGGGTCATCGCCTGCACGACGTAGACGTCGGCGTCCTCGTCGCCGCGCACCAGGCTGTGGAAGGACAGCCCGACCTGCAACGGGGTCGCGGGTAGCACGTCCTCGACCCGGCCGTCGCGTTCGAGGGCGTCGATCGCGGCCTGGTCGAGCGGGACCAGCGGCAGGTCCGAGGGGGTGAGGCCGCCGCCGCCGGTGCCGATGCGCCCGGCGTGCGCGGCCAGCGCGCCCAGGGCGGTCGCCCACGCCTCCTGGAGCCCGGCCACGG
The DNA here is from genome assembly GCF_051756985.1 of Saccharothrix sabaoui. Classification (NCBI taxonomy): domain Bacteria; kingdom Bacillati; phylum Actinomycetota; class Actinomycetes; order Pseudonocardiales; family Pseudonocardiaceae; genus Saccharothrix; species Saccharothrix sabaoui. Next base: position 23,483 of record NZ_JBPKJK010000023.1, on the reverse strand, counting down.
CGGCGGGCGGCAGCACCAGGCCGGCGGCGGTCCACTCGACCGCGATGCGCGGCGCCCCGTCCCCGTGCGAGCCGTCCCCGCGGCCCCCGTCCCCGCGCGCCCCGGCCTCGTGCACGAAGCAGTTGAGCGCCAGCACCTGCTCCAGGGCCTTGCCCGCGGGCTCGACCACGGCGAACGGGTCGTGCTCGGGCAGCCGCCACCCGGTGCCGGGCAGCGGGGCGAACCGGCCGAGGTAGTTCAGCAGCAGGTCGGGCGGCGGGACGGCGGCGAACCCGTCCCGCGTCTCCGGGTCCAGGTGCCGCAGCACGCCGTACCCGACACCGCCGTCTGGCGCGGCGCGCTTGGCCTCCTTGGCCGCCCGCAGCAGCCGCCCGGCGGCGTCACCGCCCGCGAGCGCGTCGGCCAGGTCCGCGTCGGCGCGCACGGCGTCGGCGGGCACCCGCACCGGGTGCTCGGAGGTGAACCAGCCGACCGCGCGGGACAGGTCGGCACCGGGCGCGAGCTGCTCGCGGCCGTGGCCCTCGACGGTGACGGTCACCGCGTCGCGGGCCTCGCGCACCCACAGCCGCACGGCCAGCACGAGCGCGGCCAGCAGCACCTCGTCCACGCCGGCGCGGTAGGCGGCGGGCAGGGCGTCCAGCACGGCGGCGGTCACCTCGGGCGACGCCGTCGTGGTGCTCCGGTCCGCGGTGGCCACCACGTCGACGGCCTGGTCCAGTGGGCGGGCGCCGATGCCCTCGTACCCGGCGGCGCGCCGCCAGTGGTCCAGCTCGCCGCGCCGGGCGCCGGTCTCCCCCTGCTCGGCGAGCAGCAGCGCGTGGCCGCGCCACGACGTGCCGGCGGGCGCGAGCGGGCCGCCCGCGCAGGCCGTGCGCAGGTCCGGCAGCAGCACGCGCCAGGACACGCCGTCCACGACGAGGTGGTGCACGACCACGACGAGCCGGTCCGGCGCGTCGGCGGGGGTGCGCACGAGGGCCACCCGCACCAGGTCGCCCGTGCGCGGGTCGAGGGACGCGGCCAGCCGTTCGGCGAGCGCGGTCACCTCGTCCTCCCCGGCGGTGACCTCGTCCACCGCGGCGGTCACCGCGCCGCGCGGGCGCACCACCAGGCCGTCGCCGGTGACCAGCAGGCGCAGGGCGTCGTGCCGGTCGAGCACGGCGGCCACGCCCGCCACCAGGTCGTCCAGGGCGAGGGGGTCGTCCACCCGCACGGCGGTCCACTGCGCGTACCCGGCGACGTCGGCCACGTCGGGGTTCGCGTCGAGCAGGGCGCGCACGATCGGCGGCGCGGGCACGGGGCCCGTCGGGTCGTCGACCACCGGGGCGGGTCCGCCGTCGACCTCGCGGCCCGCCGCGGCGAGCGAGGCGAGGGAGCGGCGGGCCAGCAGGTCGCGCGGGCGCAGCTCCAGGCCGCGCGCCCGCAGCCGGCTGCTGACGCTGATCGCGGTGATGCTGTCGCCGCCCAGGGCGAAGAAGTCGTCGTCCACGCCGACCCGCTCGGCGCCCATCACCTCGGCGACGACCGCGCACAGCAGGCGTTCGCGCTCGGTGGACGGCGCGCGACCGCCGCCCGCGGCCCTCGGCGCGGGGAGCGCGGCGCGGTCCAGCTTGCCGTTGGCGGTGACCGGCAGCTCGTCCAGCACCACGACCGCGGCGGGCACGAGGTGGTCGGGCACCCGCTCGGCGAGGGCCTCCCGCACCGACTCGGGCGTCACGGTCGCCCCGGCGCCGGGCACGACGTAGCCGACCAGCCGGGCCGGGCCGCCGTCCGCGCGGACGGTCGCCGCGGCGGCGCTCACACCGGGCACCGCGCCGAGCGCGGCCTCGACCTCGCCGACCTCCACCCGGTGCCCGCGGACCTTGACCTGGCCGTCGCGCCGGCCCAGGTACTCCACGCCCCGGCCGGGCACCCAGCGGGCCAGGTCGCCGGTGCGGTACATCCGGTCGCCCGGCCCGCCGAACGGGTCGGCGACGAACCGCCCGGCGGTGAGGCCGGGGTCGCCCAGGTAGCCGCGGGCCAGGTGCGGCCCGGCCAGGTACAGCTCGCCGCGCTCGCCGTGCGGCACCGGCTGGAGCGCGTTGTCCAGCAGGTAGGCGCGGGTGCCGGACAGCGGGAAGCCGATGGTCGGCACGTCGCCGTCGAGGCGGGCGCTGGTGCTGTCCACCGCGGCCTCGGTGGGGCCGTACATGTTGCGCGCGGCGACGCCGGAGCGGACGACCCGCCGCCACAGCGCGGGCGGGGTGGCCTCGCCGCCGAGCACGAGCAGCGCGGGGCGGTGCTCGTGCTCGGCGAGCAGCAGGCCCGCGTCCACGAGGGGCGCGGCCATCGACGGCGTGGTGTCCACGACGTCGATCCGGTCGCGCCGGTAGGCGTCGAGCAGCGCGTCGGCGTCGCGGGCCGTCTCGGCGTCGTAGAGGTGCAGCTCGTGCCCGCACAGCAGCCACGACAGCTGGTCCAGCGCCGAGTCGAAGGCGAACGAGTAGGTGTGCGCGACGCGCAGCCGCCTGCCCGCGGCGCGCTCCGCCTCGGCGACGGTGGTCGACCGGTGGTGGTGCAGCAGCGCCAGCAGGCCGCCGACCCGGCCGAGCACGCCCTTGGGGCGGCCGGTCGAGCCGGAGGTGTGGATGACGTACGCCAGGTGCTCCGGGTCGCGGTCCACCGGGGACGGCCCGGAGACCGCTCCCCCGTCGTCGTCCGGGGACATCCGCGCCACGCCGTCCGGGACGGCGCCGGCCGTCGCCGGGGTGCACAGCACGAGCACCGCGCCGGTGTCGGCGACCAGGCCGCGCAGCCGCTCCACCGGGTGCTCGACATCCAGCGGCTGGAAGGCGGCCCCGGCGTCCAGCACCGCCAGCAGGGACACGACGAGGTCGACCGAGCGCGGCAGCGCGAGCGCCACCACGTCGTCCGGCCCGACGCCCCTCGCCCGCAGCGCGCACGCCAGGCGGCGCACCCGGGCCACGAGGTCGCGCCCGGTCAGCCGCTCCCCGCCGTGCACCAGCGCGGTCGCGTCGGTGTCCAGGTCGTCGAGCAGCGCGGTCACGTCGCGCGGCGCGCCCGGCAGCGGCGGCGTCGCCCACTCGCCCAGCAGCGCGGCCCGCTCCTCGTCGCCGACCAGCGGGACCCGGCCGATGGCGGGCGCGTCGGCGGAGGTGCAGGCGGTGAGCAGGGTGCGGAACGCGGTCAGCTTGCGCTCCACGGCCGCCTGGTCGTGGGTGCGCGCGTCGACCTCGAAGCCGAGCAGCAGGCCGCCGTCCCGGGTGGGCAGCACGCTGAGGCCCATGTCCTCCGGCGGGCCGCCCGCGACGTTGCGCATCACGCCGGTGGCGCCCGCGAAGTCGAGGGTCAGGTCGAACGCCTTGAGGTTGATGCCCCGGCCGTGCAGCAGCGCGCCCGCGCCGGGCACGGCCAGGTCGCGCGGCAGGTCCTCGCCGCGGTAGCGCTGGTGGGCGCGCATCCCGCGCATCACCCCGGCCACCCGCCTGCTCAGCTCGCCCAGGTCGTCGTCGCCGCGCGCCTCCACGCGCAGCGGCAGCACGTTGACCGCCATCGCCGGGGTGCGCAGGCCGACGCCGGTGCGGCACATCAGCGGCAGCGCGAACACGACGTCCGCGCGGCCCTGCACGCGGTGCAGGAACGCGGCGTAGCAGGCGATCAGCGCCTCGCCCCAGGTGACGCCCGCGCCGTCGGCGAACTCCCGCAGCCGGGCCACCTCGTCGGCGGGCACGACGGCGCGGGCGGTGACGGTGCGGTCGGGCGGACCCGAGGCCGCCGCGTCGTCCACGTCGAACTCGGGCAGCGGCGTGAGCCGGTCCAGCCAGTAGGCCCGGTCGCGCTCGAACTGCTCGCCCTCCCGGTAGGCGCGGTCGGCGGCGACCAGGTCGGCGAACCGGCCGAACGCCGGCTTCGGCGCGGGGGCGCCGGCGGCCAGCGCGGTGTGGTGCGCGGCCGTGCGGCGGGCGAGCATGGCCGCGGTGTAGCCGTCGAACACGAGGTGGTGGCCCAGCTGCGTGTACCAGACCTCGCGGTCGGACAGCCTGATGACGGTGCACGAGAACAGCGCCCGGTCGACCATGCCCCGGCACGCCTCGGCGACGCGCGCCCGTTCGGCGACCACGAACGCCTCGGCGGCGGCCCTCGGGTCGGCCTCGCCGCCCAGGTCCACGACCGCGGGCAGCGGCACCGGCTCGTCGGACACGACCTGGCGCGGCCCGGCCGGGGTGTCGAACACCCGCAGCCGCAGGCTCTCCGCCTCCTCGAACGCGGCCCGCACGGCGCGGGCGACCAGCCCGGGGTCCACCCGCTCCCCGCCGGGCGCGGCGGTGATCTCCACGACGTCGCCGACGACGTAGTAGGGCGAGTCCGGCTCCAGCCGCTGCGCGTTCCAGATGCCCAGTTGGGCGCCGGTGAGGTCGAGGACCGCGTCGACCGGTGTCACGTCCGCGGTCGTCGGGCGCTGGGCGTGGGCAGTGCTCAACTCGTGCTCCTGGGATCGGGGGTGCGCCGCGCTCAGAGCGACGGCACGACCATGGGTGTGCCGGTCACCGGGTCGGGCACGACGATGCTGGGCAGGTCGAAGACCTCCTTGACCAGCTCGGCGTCGACGATGTCGGCGGCGGCGCCCTGGGCGACGACCCGGCCGCCCTTCACGGCGACCAGGTGGTCGGCGTACCGGCACGCCTGGTTGATGTCGTGCAGCACCGCGATGACGGTGCGGCCCTCGTCGCGCAGCCGGGCCAGCAGGGCCAGCAGCTGGTACTGGTGGGCGATGTCGAGGAACGACGTGGGTTCGTCCAGCAGCAGGTAGGGCGTCCGCTGGGCCAGCACGACGGCGACCCACACGCGTTGCCGCTGCCCGCCGGACAGCTCCTGCACGGGCCGGTCGGCGAGCGCCGTGACGTCGGCGGCGGCCATCGCCTCGACGACGGCGGCCTCGTCCTCCTCGGACCACGTGGACAGCAGCGACTGGTGCGGGAACCGGCCCCGGGCGACGAGCTGCCGGACCCGGATGTCGTCGGGCGCCACCGGGTCCTGGGGCAGGAAGCCCAGTTCCCGGGCCAGCGCCTTGCTCGGGTACGAGCCCACCTCGCGGTCGTCGAAGAGCACGTGCCCGTCGGCCGGGCGCAGCAGCCGCACGAAGGCGCGCAGCAGGGTCGACTTGCCGCAGGCGTTGGGCCCGACGATCGCGGTGAACGCGCCGTCGGGCACGTCGAGGTCGAGCCGCGTGGAGACCACGCGGTCGCCGTAGCGCAGCGTCAGGTCCCTGGCGGTCAGGCGCGTGGTCACGCTCTCCGCACCTCCTTGGTGAGCAGCCAGATCAGGTAGCAGCCGCCGATGGCCGTGCTGACCACGCCGACGGGCAGGGCGACGGGCGCGAGCAGCACCTGGGCGACCAGGTCCGCGCCCTGGAGGAGCACCGCGCCGGTCAGCGCGGCGGGCAGCAGCGGCACGCCGGGCGCGCGGGCCAGCCGCCTGCCGATCTGCGGCGCGGCCAGCGCGATGAACGCGATGGGCCCCGCGACGGCGGTGACGGTGGCCGTGCAGCCGACGCCGATGAGCACGAGCAGCAGCCGCAGCCGGTCCACGCCGACACCGGTGGTGACGGCCATCTCCTTGCCCAGCGCGTCCTGGTGCACCGCGTGGGAGCGCAGCACCAGCACGGCCAGCAGCACGGCGATGACGGCGAACGGGATGCGCACGTCCTCCCAGTCGACGCCGTTGAGGGAGCCCGCGCTCCACCCCACGGCGGCGATGGCGACCTCCAGCTCCGCCCGCAGCACGATCCACGAGTTGACCGCGGTCAGGACCGCGTTGACCGCGATGCCGATGACGACGAGCCGCAGCCCGGACAGCCCGCCGCCCGAGGACAGCAGGTAGACGGCCGCCGCGGCGAGCACGCCGCCCACCACCGAGGCGGTGGTCAGCTGCGCGGACGTGCCGGACAGCACGGTGATCGCGACCAGCGCGCCGGTGTAGGCGCCCGCGTCCAGGCCGATGACGTCCGGGCTGCCCATGGGGTTGCGGGTGATGTTCTGGAAGATCGCCCCGGCCACGCCGAGCGCCGCGCCGAACACCAGGCAGGCGAGCACGCGCGGCAGCCGCCACTCGCGGATCACCACGCTCGACCCGCCGCTCGACCCGGTGAGCGCGGCGAACACCTTCGCCGGGTTCGCCCACGTGGCGCCGTAGGACAGGCCGAGGAACCCGAGGCCCAGGACGACCACGGTCATCGCCGCGACCAGCACCAGCGTCCGCCGCTCGACCCGGACCGAGACCGGGCCGCGGCGCAGCACGACCGCGCTCACAGCGCCGCCGCCCCGTACCGCCGGACCGCCCAGATCAGCACCGGGCCGCCGAGGAACGCGGTCACGACCGCGACCGGCACCTCGCCGGTCGGCAGCAGCACCCGCGACCCGATGTCGGCCAGCAGCAGCAGGACGGGGCCGAGGACGGTCGCGTAGACCACCAGCCACGGCACCGAGCTGCCCGCCATCCGCCGCGCCAGGTGCGGCACGATCAGGCCGACGAACAGGATCGGGCCAGCCACCGCGGTCGCCGCGCCGGCCAGCACGGTGGTCAGCACCAGCGTGGTGACCCGGACGCGGGCGACGTTCGCGCCCAGCGTGTGCGCCACGGTGTCGCCGAGCGCGACCGCGTTGAGCTGCCTGCTCAGCAGCAGCGCGCCCGCCACCGCGACGGCGATGGCGAGCAGCGGCAGCGTCGTCGGGGCCTGCTCGCGGCCCGCGAGGGACCCGACCGACCAGAAGCGGTACTCGTCGAACACGTCCGGCAGCACCAACCTCAACCCCAGGGACACGCCCGCCAGCACGGAGCTGAGGGCGACGCCGGTGAGCACCAGCCGCAGCGGCGACCGGCGGCCCACCGAGTACACGAGCACGGCGGCGACCACCGCGCCGAGCACGGCGAGGACCAGTTCCCCCGCCGCCGACGCGGTGGCGCCCAGCGCCGAGCCCACGGTGATCGCGAACCCGGCCCCCGCCGTGACGCCGAGGACGCCGGGCTCCGCCAGCGGGTTCCTCGACAGGACCTGCACGAGCACGCCCGCGACGGCGAGCGCGGCGCCCGCGCCGACGGCCAGGACGGCGCGGGGCAGCCGGATGTCGCGGACCACGACGTGGTCGCTCGACCCGTCGTGGTCCAGCAGTGCCCGCACGACCTCGGCCGGGGCGACGGCGTGGGCGCCGATGCCGACGCTGATCACCGCCACCCCGATCAGCACGGCCAGTGCGGCGACCAGCAGCACGACCCGTGCGCCCGGCAGCCGGCGCGTGGCGGTCACTTGGTCAGCAGCGGCGCGAACGCCTCGTCGACCGCGTCCAGCGTCTTCATCGCGGAGCGGTAGGTGGCCGCCTCGGTGTAGCGGAACGGGAACGTCTTGCCGGCCTTGACGGCGGGCAGTTCCTTCCACAGCGGGGAGTCCATGACGTACTGGACCGGGGCGGGGACCTTGCCGTCGGCGGCGACCGAGTAGGTGATGGCGTCGGCCTCGCTGAACGCCGCGGTCAGCTCCTCGATGGACGGGTACTCGCTGACGTCCTTCGAGCCGCCGCCCTTGACCTTGACCTGGCCGTAGTAGGTCGCGCCGGCGTCCTGGGCGACGTTGGTGCCCCAGGAGCCGTTGAACTCGCGCTGGAAGTTGCCCTTGGCGACCTCGCCGTACGCGCCGACGTGGCCGAGCTTCAGGGTCGGCAGCACGGCGGCGTACTTGTCCTTGAGGCCCTTGGCCTTCTCCTCGTACTCGGACTTCACCGCGTCGAACGCGGACAGCGCGCCCGCCGCGTCGGCCTGCTTGCGGGACAGGTCGCGCCACGCCGACGGCACCGACGGGCCGATGGCGACGACCGGCGCGATGGCCTCCAGGCGCTTGAGGTCGATGTCGGCGAGCACCGGCTTGGGCACGCCGATGACGATCAGGTCCGGCTCGGCCTGCGCGATGGCCTCGTAGTTGGTCTCGGCCGCCGACTCGCCCGCGACCTTGGCCAGCTCCTGGTACTTCTTGAGGTCCTCCGCGCTCATCAGCGGCTCGCCGCGCTTCCACGAGGAGATCCCGACGAGGGGCGCGTCCGCCTCCAGCAGGGCGGGCACGGCGTACCCGGTGGCCACCACCCGCTTGGGCGAGACCGGGATCGTGATGTCGCCGTTGTCGGCGGTGAAGACCCGGGTCGTGGGCTCGGCGGAGGCCGGCGCACCGGTGCCGGCGTCGTCGGCGGAGCCGCAGCCGACGGCGGCGACGAGGGTGAACGCCAGCGCGGCGGCGAGGCGGGGGGTTCTGGCGATGGACATCGGGGTTTCCTCGGGATTCGGTGGTGCGGGGGTCGGTGGTGCGGGGGTCAGTGGTCGTGGTCGTCGTCGAAGTCGGCGACGCCGCGCTTCCAGTAGCCGGTGACGTCGTGGTCGGCCTTGGCCAGGCCCAGCTCGTCGCGGACCCAGCGGCGCAGCGGCTTGATCGAGCCCGCCTCGCCCGCGACCCACGCGTAGAGGCGTTCGCCGTCGGGCACCTCGACCGCGCGCACGGCGTCCGCCAGGAGGGTCGTGGTGCCGGCCGGGGCGTCGCCGCGGTGCAGCCAGCGCACCTCGACGTCCTCGGGCGCGGACAGCTCGATCTCCTCGCCGGCGTCCGCGACCTCGATGAACGCCCAGCCGGCCGCGGTGCGCGGCAGCTCCTCCAGCCACCGGGCGATGGCGGGCAGGGCGGTGAGGTCGCCCGCGAGCAGGTAGCGGTCGTAGTCGTGCGGCACGATCAGCCCGCCGGGCGGGCCGGCGACGTGCACGACCGCGCCGGGCTCGACCGAGCGCGCCCAGTCCGAGCCGAGGCCGCCGCCGTGCAGCGCCACGTCGATGTCCAGCTCGCCGGTGGCCGGGTCGTAGCGGCGCACGGTGTACTCGCGCGACGTCGGCGAGGGCCGCGGCCAGCGCAGCACGTTCCCGTTCTGCTCGGGCAGGCGCAGGGTGCCGTCCGGTTCGGGGAAGAGCAGCTTCACGTGCTCGTCGGGCGCGTGCGCCTCGAAGCCCTCGGTGCCCGGACCGCCCAGCGTCACGCGCAGCAGCCCGGAGCCGACCGCGGTGGTGCGCACGACCTCGGCCGCGCGGACGCGGATGGGGTAGCCCACCTTCTCCGCGCCCCGCCCCTCGCCGCCGCCCGCGCGCACCTCGGCGATGCGCTCCAGGTGCCGGTCGCGGTGGTCGACGCGGCTCACGCGGACGCCCCGGTGACCAGCTCGGTCCAGCGCTCCAGGCGCGGTTCCTCGGCGAGGTCGGCGAACTCCAGGTCGGTGGCCCCGGCGGCGCGCCAGCGCTCGACGAGGCTCATGATCCGCATCGAGTCCAGCCCGAGGTCGAGCAGGTCGGCGTCCTGGTCGACCTCGGCGGGCTCGACGCCGAGCAGGTCGGCGACGTCGGCGCGGAGGCGGTCGGCGGTCAGGGGCGTGGTGGTCATCGCGGTGCTCCTGCGGGGATCTGCGCCGGGGCGGCCAGCGCGGCCAGCACGTCGGCGGTGGTGGTGACGACGCCGCAGCGCTGCGCGACGTACTCGCACGCCTGGTCGTGCCGCTCCCGGGAGAAGTCGGCGACGGCGTCGTTGACCAGGAACGGCCGCACGTCGCGCATGAACGCCTCGACGGCGGTGGCCTGGCAGCCGATGTGCGCGTAGACGCCGGTGATCAGCAGCTGGTCGCGGCCCGCCTCGGCGAGCTGGTCGGCGAACGCGCTGCGCTGGAACGCGCTGTAGCGCCACTTGGTCAGCACGGTGTCGCCCGGCGCGGGGGCCAGCTCGGGGATGATGTCGGCGGCGCGCGGGTCGTCGTCGATGACCGCGCCGATGCCCGCACCCCAGAACTCGGTGAGCAGGCCGCGGTCGGCGGCGTCCTGCCGGCCGGGCTGCGCGGTGTAGAACACCGGCACGCCCCGCTCGCGCGCGGACGCGACCAGCGCGGCGATGTTGGCCGTCATCTCCGGGACCGGCGCGCCCTCGTAGGGGGCCAGGAAGTAGCGCTGCACGTCGTGCACGAGCAGCGCCGCGCGGGACGCGTCGGGCCGCCAGGACACCCGGCCGGCCGGGACCTCGTCCGCCGTGGGCAGCGGGTAGGGCTGGATCTTGGGCAGGGACACGGGTGTCACCCCTTCTTCTCGGCCAGGGCGGCCAGGGCCGCCCGCAGTTCGCGCTTGCTGGTCTTGCCGACCCCGGTCACCGGGAACTCCCCGACGACCTGGACCAGGTCGGGCACCTTGAACGCCGCGACGCCGCGGTCGCGCACGAAGCGGCGCAGCTCGGCGCCGGTGGGCGAGGCGCCCGCGGCGGGCACGACGTAGGCGCACGTCCGCTCGCCCAGGTAGGCGTCGGGCACCGCGACGACGGCGGCGTCCAGCACGTCCGGGTGGGCCATCAGGTGGTTCTCGACCTCTTCGGCGGCGACCTTCTCCCCGCCCCGGTTGATCTGCTCCTTGGCCCGGCCGACGACCTCCAGGTGGCCGGTGGGCGTGCGCCGCACCAGGTCGCCGGTCCGGTAGAAGCCGTCCTGGGTGAACGCGGTCGCGTTGTGCTCCCCGGCCCGGAAGTAGCCGCGGATCGTGTACGGGCCGCGGGTCAGCAGCGCGCCGACCTCCCCGTCCGGCACGACGGCGTCCGAGGGCGCGGCCGGGTCGTCCGGGTCCACGACGCGGACCTCGTCGTCGAGGGAGATCGGGCGGCCCTGCGTGCTCAGCACGACCTCGTCCGGGTCGTCGAGCCGGGTGTAGCAGACCAGGCCCTCGGCCATGCCGAACACCTGCTGCAACCGGCAGCCCAGCGCGGGGCCGATCCGCTCGGCCAGCTCGCGACCGCACTTGGCGCCGCCGACCAGCAGGACCTCCAGCGAGGACAGGTCGTGCCCGGTGCGCGCGGCGGCCTGCACCCAGGCGGCGGCGAGCGGCGGCACGACACCGCTGATCGTCACCCGCTCGGACTCGATGAGCCGGAACGCGGTGTCCGCGTCGGGGCGCGGGGCCAGCACGGTCGCCGCGCCCGCGTGCAGCGCGCCGAGGACGCCGGGCGAGCTGAGCGGGTAGTTGTGCGCGACGGGCAGCGCGGCCAGGTAGACGCTGTCCGGGCGCAGCGCGCAGATGCGGGCGCTCTCCCGGACGCTGTAGAGGTAGTCGTCGTGGGTGCGCGGGATCAGCTTCGGCAACCCGGTGCTGCCGCCGGAGAGCTGGAGGAACGCCACGCCCGCCGGGTCGGGGTCCGCCAGGTCGCGGGGCGCGGTGGCGGCGAGGTCGGCGAACTCCGGCGACCCCACCACGAGGACGTCGCGCACGGACGCCACGTCGTCGGCGACGGCGCGCGCGGTGCCCGCGTGGTCGTGCCGCTCGTGCCGGTCCACGGTGATGATCGCGACGGCCTCGCTCTGCTCGGCGAAGTGCCGCAGCTCGCTGTGCCGGTGGGCGGGCAGCGCGAACACCGGCCACGCGCCGACGCGCCACAGCCCGAACACGACCGGCACGAACTCCGGCACGTTCGGCAGCTGCACCACGACCCGGTCGCCCGGCCGCACGCCCGACTCGACCAGCCCGGCGGCGATCCGGTGCGCCCGCTCGTCCAGCTCGGCGAACGTCCAGCGCGACGCGACGCCGTCGCGCTCACCCACCACGGCGGTCCGACCGGAGTGGGCGGCGGCCAACGCGGTGAGCCACGTGCCGAACGTCTGCCCGCGCCAGTGCCCGGACGCGCGGTAGCGGGCCGCGACGTCGGCGGGCCAGGCGACGTGGTCGACGTTCGCGCTCACGCCGCGCCCTCCAGGCCCAGCGCGCGCAGCAGCGTGCGGAACTTGGCGCTGGTCTCGGCCAGCTCGGCGGCCGGGTCGGAACCGGCGACGATCCCGGCCCCGGCGAACAGCCGCACCGTCCGGTCGCACACCTCGGCGCTGCGGATCGTGACGACCCACTCGCCGTCGCCCTCCAGGCCGGTCCAGCCGACCAGGCCCGAGTAGTAGCCGCGGTCCTCGGGCTCCAGCTCGGCGATGGCGGAGCGGGCGCGCCCGACCGGCACCCCGCACACGGCGGGGGTCGGGTGCAGCGCCTCGGCCAGCGCCAGCGAGGAGGAGCCGGGGTCGGTCGGGTCGGCGAGCCGGCCGGTGATCCGGGTCGACAGGTGCCACATCGTGGGCGTGCCGATGACCACGGGGTCGGCGGGCGCGTCCAGCTCGGCGCAGAAACCGCCCAGCACCCCGGCGACCTGCGCGGCGACGTGCGCGTGCTCGTGGCGGTCCTTCTCCGAGGCCAGCAGCTCCGCGATCCGCCTGCGGTTCTCCGCCTCGTCCGCGACGCGCGGCCGGGACCCGGCCAGCGGGTTGGCCGTCACCACGTCGCCGCGCCGCGACACCAGCAGCTCGGGGCTCGCGCCGACCAGCGTGCGGGGGGCGGGATCGCCGGGGGCGCTGACGTCGACGGCGAAGGCGTGCGCGGCCGGGTCGGCGCGCACCAGGCGGGCCAGCAGCGACGGCACGGCGACCGGGTCGGCGGCGACGAGTTCGAGGCAGCGGGCCAGCACGACCTTGTCCAGCTCGCCCCGGTCGATCAGCTCCAGCGCGGCGCGGACGCCGTCGGCGTAGCCCTCCGGCTCGGGCCGCGGCGTGATGGACCACCGGGTCGAGCCGAACGGCGTGACCGGCACGTCGGCCGCGGAGTTGGCGCCCGACCGGCGCACCAGGGCGGGCACGACCAGGCTGGCCTCGGCGTCGGGCCGGAACCCGATCGCGCCGACGACCACGGGTTCGTCCACGCCGCCCACCGCCGCCGCGTCGAGGGCCTCGGCCGCCGCGCGCGCCCGCGCGCCGTGGCCGGCGCGGACGGTCGTGTGCACGCCGTCGGCGAGCAGCGAACCGCGCGCCGAGGAGAAGTAGAACGACCCCGGCAGGTAGGCGGCCAGCAGGTCGGCCGCCCGGTGCACGGGCCGGGGGCGGACCAGAGCAGGTGGGGACACGTCGTGGTTCCCTTTCGGTGACAGCGCGGAGCGCTCGACAGCCACTGGTGGAGACGAGGTGGGCAGGGGTTCGCCGACGCCCACAGGGCATCCGTGTTGGTTAGCCTAACCTAACTTTAATGCTCGCGAAAGGCGCTCGTCACGCGCGCAGGGTCGCCCCGCCGTCGACGAACAGGTTCTGCATGGTGATGTGGCGCGCGCGGTCGGAGGCCAGGAAGAGGACCGCGTCGGCGATGTCGGCGGGGTCCGCGATGCGGCCCAGCGGGATGCCGACCCGGAACTGCTCCGGGGACCCCGCCACGACCGCGTCGGCACCGTTCTCGTCCGTCCACAACAGACGTTGCATGTCCGTGTCGGTCGACCCGGGCGACACCACGTTGCACCGGATGCCGGAACCGGCCAGCTCCAACCCCAGGCAGCGGGTGAGCATGGTGGCCGCGGCCTTGGACGCCGCGTAGGCACCCATGCCGGTGCGGGGCACGCCGGAGGCGTTCGACCCGACGGTGACCAGCACCCCGTCCCGGCGGGGCACCATCCGGCGCGACACCTCCCGCAGCACGTGGAACACGCCGGTCGCGTTGACCGCGAAGGTGGCCGCCCAGTCCTCGTCGGTGGTGTCGCACACGGCCGCCGGCCGCAGCACCCCCGCCACGGACACCGCGATGCCGATCGGCCCGAGGGTCCGCTCCACCTCGTCCACGACGCCGGCGACCGCCGCGGCGTCGGCGACGTCGGCGACGAAGGGCGTGACCCGGTCGTCCCGGAGGAGGCGCACACCGGGGTCGACGTCGAGCGCGGCGACCGAGGCCCCCGCGCGGACCAGGCCGTCCACCACCGCCGCGCCGATACCGCGAGCCGCGCCGGTCACCAGCGCGACCCTGCCTCCGATGCCCGCACCCCAGTGCTCAGACACGACAACCCCTCCACGACGAGAACTTCGCTTAGGCTTACCTAAGCGCGCCGTCGTGTCCAGTCCCCCGAACAGCCCACCGGCGTGATCTGGATCTCCAGTCGACCGATCAGTCCACTGTGGACAACCTCTCGCCACGCCTGTCGCCGTGCTGTCGCACGGCTGTTGACCTTTGGACTTTTCATCCAAGAGTTGGACGTATAGTCTGAGTCAACCGCCGGGAGAGGGAGGTTCCGTGCCGAACGGGTCCGGGGACGCGGTGCTGGCCGCGCTGCTGCCGGTCGTGGAGGGGTTGGCCGCGACCTTCGGCCCGGCGTGCGAGGTCGTCCTGCACGACTACCGCCGGGGCGAGAACTCCGTGGTCGCGGTGGCCGGGGACGTGACCGGCCGGCAGGTCGGCGGCGCGCTCAGCGAGATCGGCCTGTCCGTGCTGTCCCGGGGCGCCGACGCGGTCAACGACCTGAACTACGTCACGCACGCGCCCAACGGCCGCGTCGTCAAGTCCTCGACGATGCCGCTGCGGGACGCCGACGGGACGCTGATCGGCGCACTGTGCGTCAACCTCGACGTCACCGCGCTGCGCCAGGCGGGCGACCTGCTCGCCGCGATGGGCGGCACGGCGCCGGCGGCGCTGCCGACCACCACCTTCACCAACGACTTCGACGAGGTCGTCGACGCCGTGGTGCGCGCCGAGGAGCTGGCGCGCGGCAAGCCGGTCGACGGCCTGAACCGCGCCGAGCGGCTCGTCCTGCTGCGCGCGCTCGACGAGCGGGGCGTGTTCGCCGTGCGCAATGCGGTGACCCGCGTCGCGACCAGGCTGGGCGTGTCCCGCTCCGGCCTGTACGCCGACCTCGCCGACAGCCGCGGGCGGGCGGACCGATGAGACCGGGCGGACCGACGAGAGGGGCAAGCATGGGGCACGACACCCTGGACCGGGTGGCGACACCGTTCCTGGCACTGGACCGACCGGTGGTCGAGGCGAACGTCGCCCGGCTGCGGCGGCACCTGGACGGGCGGGGCGCGGTGCTGCGACCGCACGTGAAGACGGCCAAGTCCGTCGAGGTGGCGCGACTGGCGTTCGACGGCGGGACCGGTCCGATCACGGTCTCCACGCTGGCCGAGGCCGAGGCGTTCGCCGACGCGGGGTTCACCGACGTGGTCTACGCGGTGGGCATCGCGCCGGACAAGCTCGACCGCGTGGTCGCCCTGCGCCGGCGCGGCGTGGACCTCGTCGTGCTGCTGGACAGCGCGGCGCAGGCGGTCGCGGTCGCCGACGCGTCGCGGGAGCACGGCGCGCCGGTCCCGGCGCTGGTCGAGGTGGACTGCGACGGCCACCGCGGCGGCGTGCGCCCCGGCGACCCGGTCGTGCTCGACATCGCCGAGGCCCTGGTCGGGGGCGGCGCGGAACTGCGCGGCGTGCTGACCCACGCGGGCGAGTCGTACTTCGCGCGCACCCCGGAGGAGCTGGCCGCCGCCGCGGAGGGCGAGCGGCTCGCCGCGGTGCGCGTCGCGGAGGACCTGCGGGCGGCGGGCCACGCGGTCCCGGTGGTGAGCGTCGGCTCGACGCCGACCGCGCACGCCGCGCTCGACCTCACCGGCGTCACCGAGGTCCGGGCGGGCAACTTCGTGTTCTTCGACCTCGTCATGGCGGGCATCGGCGTGTGCTCGGTGGACGACCTGGCCCTGTCGGTGGTCGTCACCGTCATCGGGCACCGACCGGACAAGGGCTGGATCATGACCGACGGCGGGTGGATGGCGACCTCGCGCGACCGCGGCACGGCCCGCCAGACCGTGGACCAGGGCTACGGCCTCGTCGCGGACCTCGACGGGAAGCTCCACCACGACCTGCTGATGACCGACGCGAGCCAGGAGCACGGCACGCTGTCCCTGCGGCCGGGCAGCGCCGCCGCCCTGCCGGACCTGCCGGTGGGCACGCGGGTGCGGGTGCTGCCCAACCACGCGTGCGCGACCGCCGCGCAGCACGACCGCTACCACGTGACCCCCGGGTCGCGGGACGTCCTGGCCGTGTGGCCGCGCGTGCGGGGCTGGTGAACCGTGCGCTTCCTCTCCGAGGCCCGGTCCGCGGCCCTGATCGACGAGCGGATCGCCTACGACGCCGTCCGCGCCGCGTTCCTCGCCGCCGCCGACTCCGCGTCCTTCCCCACCGTGCACGGCCACGGGTCCGACCCGGCCAACCGCTTCACGGTCAAGTCCGCCTCGTCCGCCGACCTGGCGGGCGTCAAGGTCGGCAGCTACTGGCCCGGCAACGACGCCGCGGGCCTGCCGCGCCACAACTCGACCGTGCTGCTGGTCGACCAGTCCACGGGCCGGATCGGCGCGGTCGTCGAGGCGGGCGTGGTGAACGCCTACCGCACCGCCGCGGCCGACGCCGTGGCCGCCGACGTCCTGGCCCGGCCCGACGCGAGCACGCTGGCCGTCTTCGGCACCGGGCACCAGGCGCTGTACGAGTGCGTCGCGCTGGCCCGCGTCCGTCCACTGGAGACGGTCCACGTCGTGGCCCGCTCGGCGGAGCGCGGCGAGCGCTTCGTCGCCGCCCTGGTCGACCGCGGCCTGCCCGCCCGGCTCACGCCCGCCCGCGAGGCGTGCCGCGCCGACCTCGTCGTCACCGCGACCACCGCCACCGCGCCGCTGTTCGACGCGGACTGGATCGAGCCCGGCACCCACGTGGCGAGCATGGGCTCCGACGCGCGCGGCAAGCAGGAGCTGCCACCGGCGCTGCTGGAGCGGGCGCGGCTGTTCTGCGACCTGCCCGCCCAGTCGGTCGCCATCGGCGAGTTCCAGCACGTGGCCGACCGGGTCGCGGACGGCTCGCTGACCCTGACCGCGGTGGGCGATGTGCTGGCCGGGCGCGCCGAGGGGCGGCGTTCCCCGGACGACACCACGGTCTTCGACAGCTCCGGCCTGGCACTCCAGGACCTGCACGTGGCCGCGGCGCTGCTGGCGGCGTCGACGTGAGGCGGTCCGCCGCCGCGGTCCTCGCGCTCGCCGTGCTCACCGGGTGCGCGGCCCGGCCGGCCCCGCCGTCACCCGGCACCGCCGCATCGTCCGGCACCGCGTCATCCGGCACCGCGTCACCCGGCACGGCCTCGGCGAGCGCCACCCCGGCCGCGGACGGCGAGTTCGCCCGGTTGGAGGCGGAGTTCGGCGCCGCGCTCGGCGTGTACGCGCTGGACACCGGCACCGGCCGCGAGATCGCCTACTGCGCCGACCGGAGGTTCGCGTACGCCTCGACGGTCAAGGCGCTCGCCGTGGGCGCGCTGCTGCGGCAGCGGACGATCCCCGAGCTGGACGAGGTGGTGACCTACGCGCAGGCCGACGTGGTCGCCCACTCCCCCGTCACCGCGGGCCGCGTCGCCACCGGCGTCACGCTGCGCGAGGCGGCCGACGCGGCGATCCGGCTGAGCGACAACACGGCGGCGAACCTGCTGTTCCGCGCCCTGGGCGGTCCCGCGGGCCTGGGCGCGGAGCTGCGCGGGGTCGGGGACACCACCACGCACGTGGACCGGGTGGAGACGCAGCTGAACGAGGCCGCGCCCGGCGACGTCCGCGACACCAGCACCCCCCGCGCGCTGGCGGGCAGCCTGCGCGCCTTCACCCTCGGCGACGCGCTCCCCGGGGACGAGCGGGAGTTCCTGGTCGGCCTGCTGCGCGCGAACACCACGGGCGACGACCTGATCCGCGCCGGCCTGCCCGCCGACTGGGTCGTCGGGGACAAGACGGGCGCGGGCGGCCACGGGACGCGCAACGACATCGCCGTGGCCTGGCCACCCGGCGGCGCGGCCCCGGTCGTGCTCGCGGTCATGTCGACCCGCGGCACGCCGGGCGCCGGGCACGACGACGCGCTGATCGCCCGCGCCGCCGGGGTGGTGGCCGACCACCTGCGGTGACCCCGGGTCAGTGGCAGTGACCGGCGCGGCCGAGGGTGTCCTCCGCGGTCGCGCCGGGACGGGTCCACTGCGGCGCGGGACGGCCGGTCGCGCCCCAGGTGGGGTTCCCGTCCGCGTCCACGCGCCAGTACCAGCACGGGTGCTGCCCCTCGGGCCAGCCCTCGGGGGTGTCCTGCCACGCCTCGCGGCGGCCGTAGGGCGTCATGTCGAGCAGGGCGAAGGCCGGGTTGAGCGGCTCGTTGCCGCGCCCCGTCGTGGAGTAGGTGAGGAACACGCGGTCGCCGTCGCGCAGGAAGCAGGCGATGTGCCCCATGTCCCCGCCCACCGGGGCCTCCGCGTCGCGCGCCGAGTACCAGGGCTGGGTGTAGCCCATGAACTCGACGTAGGGGGCCACCTCCTCCCACCGCCCCTCGGTCAGGACGGCGAACGAGACGCCGCGGGCGTTGAGGTAGACGGCGTCCCGCAGGCCCCAGGCCGCGGTGGTGCAGCCCTCGCACTGCCCCTGGTGCGGCGCGCCGTCGTGCCACATGTGCTTGTAGACCACGAGTTCGTCGCGGCCCTGGAACAGGTCGAGGAACGGGACCGGGCCGTCGGGTCCGACCACCTCGACCGTCCCGTCGAACTCCACCATCGGCAGCCGGCGGCGGGCCGCGGCGAGCGCGTCGCCCTCGCGGGTGTGGGCCTTCTCGCGGACCAGGAGCTCGTCGCGGGCGGCCTGCCAGGTGGCCAGGTCGACGACGGGTGGCCGGCCCGGTGACGTGGTGGTCGGGTGGCTCGGCGTGGTCGTCATGGTGTCCTCCGCGGTGGTGCCCGGTCGGTGTCCTACGACGTCCTACCAGAGCGGTCCGACATCGCCGGACGTGTCCGGACGTCAGGGCCGGTTCCGGGTGGTGCCGCGGTAGTCCGTGTAGGTGTACGGGTTGTCCCGCACCTCGGGCTCGGGGACGTCCGGGTTCATGCCCTTCGCCCACGCCTCCTCGCCGAGCCGCGAGCGCAGGTGCTCGACCGTCCGCTCGACGCCCGCGCGCACCGCGGCGAGGTCGACGCCGACGAGCCGGTGGTCCCGCTTGACCACGCGGCCGTCCACGACCACCGCCTCCACGTCGCCGCGCTGCGCCTGGAACACCACGTGCCCGTGCGGGTTGAGCAGCGGGAACATCACCGGCGAGCGCTCGTTGCGGATCAGCACCAGGTCGGCCTTCCTGCCGACCTCGACGCTGCCCAGGTCGGCCTCGCGCCCCAGCGCCCGCGCGCCGCCCAGGGTGGCCCACTCCACGACCTGCTCGGCGCGCAGCGACGAGTGCGTGACCGTGCCGCCCTCGGCGTGCGCGGCCAGGTGCTCGCGGGCGCGGTCGGCGCCCAGGGTGGCGCGCATCGCGGAGAACAGGTCGCCGCTCCACCACACCGAGGTGTCCGACGACAGCGACACCGGGATGCCGTGCGCGCGGATCGCCCACGTGGGCGGGTAGCCCTGGCCGGCGCTCTGCTCGCTCTCGGTCGACACGGACACCGAGCCGCCGGTCGCCGCGATGCGCCGGTAGGAGTCCGCGGACAGCGACGCGGCGTGCACGTACACCGTGCCGGGCGTGGCGAAGCCGTGCTCGTGCATGAGCCGCACGCCGTCGTCGCCGGTCGCGCCCCAGACCCCGGCGTGGGTGGTGACCGCGACGCCCAGCTCGCGGGCCACCTCGAACGCGGGCCGCTCCGGGAACGCCGGGTCGCCGGTGACGTCGAAGGCCAGCTGGAGGCCGAGCAGGTCGCCGTCCCCGCCCCGGCGGGCGACGAAGTCCCGGAACGCCGGGTCGGCGCTCCACACCGCCGGTGCCTCGTGGATGTTGCCGTACGCCAGCACGAACCGGCCGGGCACCGCCTCCAGGGCGTCGACGGCGGCGTCGGCGTGCTCGGTGGTGCGCAGGCCGTGCGACCAGTCGACGGTCGTGGTGACGCCGGCGTCCAGCGCCTCGACCGCGCCCAGCAGGTTGCCCGCGTGCACGTCCTCGGGGCGGAAGTGCCTGCCCCACTCCAGGTAGTACCAGGCGAAGTACTGGGTGAGGGTCCAGTCCGCGCCGTAGCCGCGCATCGCGGTCTGCCACAGGTGGCGGTGGGTGTCGACCATGCCGGGCAGGACGATGCCTCCGGTCGCGTCGATCTCGTCCGTGCCGGGCGGCACGTCCAGCCGGGGCCCGACGGCGGCGATCCGGTCGCCGACCACCAGGACGTCGTGGTCGGCGAGCACGCGGTGCCGGGCGTCGACGGTGAGGACGGTGCCGCCGCGCAGGACGAGGGGGCGGCGGTCGCCGGGCACGCTCATCGGCCGCTCCCGGGCATCCTCGCCTGACCGCCGTGCGGACAGCCGTCCGCAGGAGCGCAGTCTTCAACCCCGGCTCGGACCCGTCAACCCCGCGTCTCAGGAGGCCGCACGCGGGGCGGTCTGAGGACGACGCCCGTGCGCGCGGACCACGGCAGGCTCACGACCGCCCGCCCCGCACCGCACCGCCCGCCGGACCCGGGCGCCGGCGTCGACCGGCAGGTGCAGGTCGACGACGAGCACCCGGCGGCCACCGCCACCACCGACCCCGGAGCGCGCATCACGCGGGGGTGGTTGCCGTTCCCTCGGACGGCACCCCCGCGCGGGCGGGTCAGGGGGCGCAGGCGGAGGTGAGCGCGGCCACCTGCGTGGCCTTCGTCTCCAGCCACGCGGCCGGCCGCGTGACCAGGTCGTCCAGGGTCACGCTGCTCAACGTGCCCGCCAGGGCGGTGATGGCCTCGGTGACGGTGGTGTCGGCGGCGCGGGTCGCCAGGTCGCCCAGGGACGCGGCGGTCTCGTGCGCCTGGTCCACCGCCTGCTGCGGCGAGGACGTGTCGAACGAGGTGGTGGCCCGCGTCAGCGCGTCGGCGCAGACCTGGACGGCATTCGCGGTGTTCGCGACGGCGTTGGCGGTGTCGGCCGCGTCCTGCACCGCGCCGCAGGCGCTGAGGGCGGCGACGGCGGCGAGACCGGTGATGGCGGTGGCGAGGCGTGCGGAGGTGCGCATGGTCCGTCCTTCCGGGACGTGAGGGGGCTGCTGCGGTGGACACCGGCGAACACGCGGGTCCTAGCTGCGAACGACCATGAACACACCTCCGGTTCTCGAACGAACCAGAGGTCTCCCCGACCACCGCGAGCGGTGGCGCCGTGACCGAACCGCCACGGGGCGGTCGTAATGACGATCACGGGCTGGGTGGGTACTCCCCTCCGCACCTCCAGGATGGCGAAACACCGCCGCCCTGTCAAACGGCCCCGGCGCCCCCCGCGGGCGTCACGCGTGGGAGTCGGCCTTGCCCCCCTTGATCGCGAGGGAACCGGCCACCGCCACCAGCGAGAGGACCGCCGAGAGCAGGAACGCCGTGTGCATGCCGCCCATCTCGGCGCCGATCGCGGGCTCGCCGGACGCGGCCAGGTCGGCGGCGCGCGCGCTCATCACGCTCACCAGCAGCGCCACCCCGGCCGCGGCGGCCAACTGCTGGGTGGTGCTGAAGACGGCGCTGCCGTGCGAGTAGAGCCGGGACGGCAGCGCGCCCAGGCCGGCGGAGAACAGCGGGGTGAACGAGAACGCCAACCCGAAGCTCAGCGCGAGGTGGAACACCAGGACCAGCGCGGGCGCCGTGGCGGCGTCGAAGCCGGTCGCGAACCACAGGGACCCGCTGGTCGCGATGGTGCCGACGATCAGCAGCAGGCGCGGGCCCACGCGGTCGTAGAGCCGGCCGACGAACGGCGACAGCAGGCCCATCAGCAGACCGCCGGGCAGCAGCAGGAGGCCCGTGGTGAGCGGCTCCAGGCGCAGCACGTTCTGCATGTAGATCGGCAGGATGGTGGCGACGCCGAGCAGCAGGCCCATCATCACCATCATCAGGGCGCTGCTGACGGTGAACGTGCGGAAGGCGAACGTGCGCAGGTCCAGCAGGGCGCGTTCACGGCGCTGGAGCGAGACCTGGCGCAGCACGAACGCGGCGACGCCGAGCACGCCCACGGTGAGCGACGTCCACAGCACGGTGGAGGCGCCCTCGCCGGAGTGGCCGATGCTGGACAGGCCGTAGACCAGGCCACCGAACCCGACCACGGACAGCACGACCGACAGCACGTCCATCGGCGCGTCGCTCGACTCGCCGACCGGCGTCACCCGGCGCAGGCCCAGCACGAGGGTCGCCAGCGAGATCGGGAGCACCACCCAGAACATCGCGCGCCAGCCGGACAGGTCGAGCACCACGCCGCCCACGGTGGGGCCGATGGCGGGCGCGACGGAGATGACGATCGAGATGTTGCCCATCACGGCGCCCCGGCGCGCGGCCGGCACGAGCGTCATGACGGTCGTCATCAGCAGCGGCAGCATGATCGCGGTGCCGAACGCCTGCACGACGCGCGCCGCCATCAGCACCTCGAAGCCGGGCGCGAGCGCCGCGATCAGCGTGCCCGCGCTGAACAGGCTCATCGCCACGCCGAACAGCACGCGCGTGGGCACCCGCTGGATCAGGTAGCCGGTGACCGGGATGACCACCGCCATGGTGAGCAGGAACCCGGCGGTGAGCCACTGGCCGACCGCCGCGGTCACGTCCAGCTCGACCAGCAGCACGGGCAGGGCCACGCCCATGATCGTCTCGTTGAGGATGACGACGAACGTGGCGACGAGCAGCACGGCGATCACGACGCGATCGCCGCGGCCGAGCGCGGGCGGCGACGCGACGGCGTCGGACACACCTGCGGAAGTCATGCAGATCCCCCAGAACGGATGACGGGCGCGGAAAAGGGCGACAGCGCCCCGAACAAGGACAACCCTACCGCCGCGTGCGGTATTCCAGCCGCGCATTTACGCCGCCGGCGGAACACCTCGTGACGTGCCGCGGGCGCGGAGCGGAAATCCGCGTGCCCGCCGGCGGTGTTCCGCGACACCATGGCCGGGTGCCCGCTCCGGTCCCGGTCGACCCCGCCCACCCCGACCCCGACCCCGACCCCGTCCCGGTCGACGCGGCGGGCGGGCGGTCCACGCCCCGGCTGCGCCTGCGGCGCGTGGTGGCGGACGACCTGGACGCGTTCGTCGCGCTCGAAGCGGCCCTGCGGTCCCGGGAGGCACCCCCGCGCGACCCGCCGGACCGCGCGGAGTCCGCCCGCTACCTCGACGCGTTCACGGCGGTGTGGGAGCGCGGGGAGCTGGGCTACTGGGCGATGGTGTTCCGGGGCCGCGTCGCCGGCTTCGGCGGTGTGCAGCCGAAGCCGTGGCGGGGCCGGCGCTGCTGGAACCTGTACTACCGGGTGCACCCCGACCTGTGGGGCCTGGGCCTGGCGACCGAGACGGCGCGCGAGGCGGTCGCCGCCGCCCGGGGGGCGCACCCGTCGTGGCCGGTCCTGGTGGAGACCCGCCCGGACAACGCCGCGGCCGTCGCGGTGGCCGAGCGGGTCGGGTTGACCAGGCGGGAACCGGAGGACGGCTGGGCCGTGCTGCTGCTGGACCCGGCCTGAGCGGGCGCACCCGCGGCCGTCACACCGGTGCCGTCACACCCGCGACGTCACACCCGCGACGCGGTGGCGACCACGGCGGCGCCGCCCTGCGCGACGCAGCCCTGCGCGCCGCCGGGTCGTGACGGGCGTCCTGGCCGGTGCCGCGCGACGCGTGACCGGCCAGGACCATCCACACCGGACGTCCACACGGGAATCGGG
>NZ_JBPKJK010000022.1:0-77564 GCF_051756985.1 Saccharothrix sabaoui | reverse complement strand
TCGCGCACGGTCAGCACCAGCCCGGCGCGGCGGGCGCGGCTGACCAGCTGGATGGAGTGGATGCTGTCGCCGCCGAGCTCGAAGAACCCGTCCTCGGCCCCCACCGGTCGCGGCAGCCGCAGCACCTCGGCGAACAGCTCGCACAGCACGGCCTCGCGGTGGGTGCGCGGCGCACGCCCCGGTGTCGCGGTGACCTCGGGCTCCGGCAGCGCGGCGCGGTCCAGCTTCCCGTTGGCCGACAGGGGCAGCGCGTCGAGGACGACGAACGCCGACGGCACCAGGTAGTCGGGCAGCCGGTCCGCGAGGAACGCGCGGACCGGGTCGCGGTCGAGGGTCGCGCCCGGCGACGGCACGAGGTAGGCGACGAGCCTGCCCCGCCCCGACGCGTCCGCGCGCACCACGACCGCCGCGCGGCTCACGCCCGGGAACCCGCCGAGGACGGCCTCGACCTCACCGGGCTCCACCCGGAACCCGCGCAGCTTCACCTGGTCGTCGCCGCGCCGGACGTAGTGCAGCACCCCGTCCCGCAGGCGCACCAGGTCGCCGGTGCGGTACGCGCGCGAGCCGGGCGGTCCGCCGGGGTCGGCGACGAACCGCTCCGCGGTGAGACCGGGCAGACCCAGGTAGCCCCGGGCCAGTCCCGAGCCGGCGATGTGCAGCTCGCCGACCACACCGGGCGGCACGGGCCGCAGCCGGGCGTCGAGGACCTTCAGCACGACACCGTCGAGCGGGACGCCGATCGGCACCGCGGCCGGGTCCGGGTCGCCGGGTCGGACCGCGTGCGAGCTGGCGAAGGTGGTGGTCTCGGTGGGCCCGTAGCCGTCGACGACGGTCAGGGCGGGGAAGCGGGCGCGCACCCGCCGCACCGCTTCGGCGGGGACCACGTCGCCACCGGTCCACAGCTCGACCACCCCCGCGAGGCACTCCGGCTCCTCGTGGGCGACGAGCTGGAACACGGCGGCGGTGAGCCACAGGGCGGTCACCCGGTGCTCGGCGACGACCACCCGCAGCGTCGCGACGTCCAGCTCGCCGGGCGGTGCCACGACGACCTCGCCGCCCGACAGCAGCGGCACCCAGAGCTCGTACGTGGAGGCGTCGAAGGCCGGCGGCGAGTGCAACAGGACCCTGCGGTGCGCGTCGCCGCGCCAGCGGCTGTCGGCGGCCAGCTCCAGGACGGCGCGGTGGGTGACCGCGACGCCCTTGGGCACACCGGTCGACCCCGAGGTGTGCATCACGTAGGCCAGGGCGTCCGGTCCGGCGGTGAGGTCGACGTGGGCGGCCTCGCGGACGGGGTCGTCCGCGGCGACGGTGATGGCGGGCACGGTGATGGTGGGCAGCCCGAGCAGGTCCGCGACCCCCGCGTGGGCGGGGTCGACCACCACGGCCGCGGCGCCGGTCGACCTCGCCAGGGACCGCACCGCCGCGGGCGGCGCGCCCTCGTGCACGGGGGCGTAGGCGGCCCCCGCGGCCAGCACGCCGAGGAGGGCGACGACGGCCTCCGGCGAGCGGTCCGCGGCCAGCAGGACCCGGTCCTCCGCGCCGACGCCCGCGGCGCGCAGCGCGTGCGCCACGGCCGCGGCCCTCGCGGCCAGGTCGCCGTAGGTGAGCACCCGCGACCCGGCCCGCAGCGCGACCCGGTCCGGGTGGAGCCGGACCCGGGCGTGGAAGGCGGCCGGCAGCGAACGGGCCACCTCGGCGGCGGGGCGGTGCGCGCCCGCCCAGGCCGCGAGCAGCTCGCGGTCCTCGTCCGTGCGCAGGTCCAGGTCGGTGACGGGGCGGTCGGGGTCGGCGGTGGCGGCGGTGACCAGGCGGACCAGGCGCCCGGCCAGGGCGGTGGCGGTGGCCCGGTCGAACAGGTCCGTGGCGTAGCGCAGCACCCCGTCGTACCCGGCGGGCCGCCCGTCCTCGGCCGACCTGCGGGCGAGGGCGAACGCCAGGTCGAACACCGCGGTGCCGGCCCGCACGACCACCGGCGACGCCGTGAGGCCGGGTACCGCGCCGAACGCGTCCGCGGTGGCGTGGTGCTCGCCGTCCTCCTCCACGGTCAGCACCACCTGGCACAGCGGGTGGCGAGCGGTGGACCGCTGCGGTGCCAGCAGGTCCACCAGCCGCTCGAACGGCACGTCCTGGTGGTCGTACGCCTCCAGGTCGGTCGCGCGGACCCTGTCAAGCAGCGCCCCGAACCCCGGGTCGCCCGACAGGTCGGTGCGCAGGACCAGGGTGTTGGCGAAGAACCCCACCAGGTCCTCGACCGCCGCCTCCGACCGGCCGGCCACCGGGACGGCGATCGCGACGTCGGTGCCCGCGCCGTGGCGGGAGAGCAGCGCGGCGACGGCGGCGTGCACGACCATGAACACCGTCACGCCGCGGGCGCGGGCCAGGGCCTCGACGCGGGCGTGCACCCCGGGGTCGAGCGCGAACCCGACAGTGTCGGCCTCGGGTGACCGGACGGCGGCGCGGGGCCGGTCCAGCGGCAGGGCGGTCTCCTCCGGCAGACCCGCCAGCCGTGCCCGCCAGTGCTCGACCTGCGGGGCGAGCGGCGACGTCGGGTCGTCCTCCTCGCCCAGGAGGGCGGCCTCCCGCAGCGCGTGGTCGGCGTACTGCACGGGCAGCGCCCGCCACACCGGTGCGCCGCCGTCCCGCCGGGCGCGGTACGCCGTGACGAGGTCCCGGGAGAGCGGGCCGAGGGACCAGCCGTCGACGGCGATGTGGTGCAGCACGAGCAGCAGCACGTTGTCCACTTCGGACAGCCGGAGGAGCGTCGCCCGCAGCGGCAGGTCGCGCGCCAGGTCGAACGGGACGAGCGCCTCCCGGGTCAGGTCGTGGTCGAGCCGGTCGGGTGTGGTGCCGAGGACGGTCAGCCCGGGCGCGCCGGTCTCCGGGACGAGCTGGTGCGGCCCGTCCGCGTCCTCGGGGAAGGTCGTGCGCAGCACCTCGTGCCTGGCCGCGACGTCGGCCAGCGCGGCGCGCAGGGCGGGCAGGTCCAGGGCGCCGGTCAGGCGGACGGCGACCGGCACGTGGTAGCTCGCGGCGGACCCGCCGAACTGGTGCAGGAACCACATCCGCCGCTGGGCCGCGGACAGCGGGAGCCGCTCCGGGCGGGGGCCGGCGGCCAGGGCGGGTCGGGCCGCGCCCGCGCCGGCCAGGCGCGCGGTGAGCCCGGCGGGGGTGGGCGCGTCGAACAGGTCGCGCACCGACAGGTCGACGCCCAGGGTGGCGCGCACCCGGTTGACCAGCCGGGTCGCGAGGAGCGAGTGGCCGCCCAGCTCGAAGAAACCGCCGTGGGCCCCGACCTCGTCCAGGCCCAGCACCTCGGCGAACAGGCCGCACAGGATCTGCTCGCGCGGGTCCCGCGACCCGCGGTCGGCGGGCGCGGCGGTGCGGGCGGGCGCGGGCAGCGCGGCGCGGTCCAGCTTGCCGTTGGCGGTGAGCGGCAGCGCGTCGAGCACCACCACGGCGGAGGGCACCATGTGCTCGGGCAGCGCGGCGGCCAGGTGCGCCCGCAGGTCGGCCGGGCGCGGCGCGGGTCCGCGCGGCACCGCGTAGGCGACCAGTCGGGGGTCGCCCGGCCGGTCCTCCCGGACCACGGCCGCCGCCGCGGCCACGTCCGGGTGGGTGCCCAGCAGGGCGGCGACCTCGCCGGGCTCGACCCGGAAGCCCCGCAGCTGCACCTGGTCGTCGACGCGGCCGAGGTACTCCAGCTCGCCGTCGGCGGTCCAGCGGGCCAGGTCGCCGGTGCGGTACATGCGGGTGCCCGGCGACCCGTGCGGGTCCGCCACGAAGCGGTGGGCGGTGAGGTCCGGGCGACCGAGGTAGCCGCGGGCGATCCCGGCCCCGGTCACGTACAGCTCGCCCGCCGTCCCCGGCGGCACCGGTTCGAGGGCGGGGCCGAGCACGGCGGTCCCCAGGTGCGGCAGGGGGCGGCCGACGAGGCTGGCCGGCCCGGTGTCGGTCGGTGCGAGGTCCCGGGCGGTGACGTGCACGGTGGTCTCGGTGATCCCGTACATGTTGACCAGGCGGGCCGCCGTGCCGCGGGCCCGCCACCAGGTGGCGAGCCGGTCGAAGGCCAGTGCCTCGCCGCCGAAGACGACCAGCCTGACCGCGAGCCGGCCACCGGCCCCCGCTTCGGCCTCGGCCGCGACCTCGGCCGCGAACTGGTCGAAGGCGGACGGCGTCTGGCTCAGCACCGTCACGCCCTCCTCGGCGACGAGCCGCCGGAAGTCGCCGGGCGAGCGGCTCGTGCCGCGCGGCACGACGACGACCCTGCCGCCGGTGAGCAGCGCGCCCCAGATCTCCCAGACCGAGAAGTCGAACGCGGCGGAGTGGAACCAGGTCCACACGTCGGTGTCGGTGAGCCCGAGGTCGTCGGCGGTGGCGCGGAGCAGGCGGACCACGTTGGCGTGCGGCACGACGACGCCCTTGGGCGTTCCGGTCGAGCCGGAGGTGAAGATGACGTAGGCGGGGTGGTCGGGGTGGGGCCGCACCGGCTCCGCCTCCGCCCCTCCCGGCTCGTCGACCAGCAGTGACGGCAGGTCCCCCGGCAGCAGCGGGCGGGAGGCCGCGTCCGTGACCACCAGGAGCGGGTCGGCCAGGTCGAGCACGGCCGCCAGCCGGGCGGGCGGGTGGTCCAGGTCGAGCGGCAGGTAGGCCGCGCCCGCCTTGAGCACCGCGAGCAGCGCCACCACCAGGTCGGCCGACCGGGGCAGCGCCACCGCCACCACGGCCTCCGGACGGGCGCCGCGGGCGGCGAGCTGCCGGGCCAGCCGGTCGGAGCGGCGGTCCAGCTCGGCGTAGGACAGCCGCGCGGTGCCGTCGGTGACCGCGGTGGCGTCGCCGCGGCGGGCGGCGAGCCGGGCGAACAGCGCGGGCACCACGTCGGGTTCGGCGATCCGCGCGGGCGGGGCGAGCAGGGCGCGGCGCTCGGCCGAGGACAGCAGGTCCACGGTGCTGACGCGGCGGTGCGGATCGTCGGCGGCGCCCCGCAGCAGCAGGAGGAACCGGTCCACCAGCCGCCGTGCCGAGCCGGGGTCGAACAGGTCGTGGGCGAACTCCAGCTCGCCGTCGACCCCGCCGCCGGGCCGTTCGGCCAGGGTGAGCACCAGGTCGAACTTCGCCGAGTCCGACCGGACCGGTTCGGCCACCGCCGCGTGCCCGCCGAAGCGGGCGGGCGGGCCGACGTGCCCGGGGTCGTTGACGGTCAGCACCACCTGGCACAGGGGGTGGCGGGCGGTGGACCTCGGCGGGTTCAGCACCTCGACCAGCCGTTCGAAGGGCACGTCCTGGTGGGCGTAGGCGTCCAGGTCGGTCTCCCGCACGCGGGCCAGGAGGTCCGCGAACGTCGGTTCGCCGCCGGTGTCGACGCGCAGCACCAGGGTGTTGACGAAGAACCCGACGAGGTCTTCGACGGCGGGGTCCACGCGCCCGGCCACCGGGGTCCCGATGGGGACGTCCGTGCCCGCGCCGACCCTGGTGAGCAGGGCGGCCAGGGCGGCGTGCGCGACCATGAACAGCGTGGCGCCGTGGTCGCGGGCCAGCGCGCGCAGCGCCTCGTGGTCCGCGCGGTCCAGGGAGAACGGGACGGTACCGCCGCGGTGGGACGGGGAGGTGGGCCGGGGGCGGTCGGTCGGCAGCGCCGTCTCGGGCGGCAGCCCGGCCAGGACCGAGCGCCAGTGCGCGAGCTGGCTCGCGATCGGGCTGTCCCGGTCGTCCTCGTCCCCGAGGCCCTCCAGCTGCCACAGGGTGTGGTCGGCGTACTGCACCGGCAGCGGCGCCCAGTCGGGGGCCCGCCCGGCGAGGCGGGCGGTGTAGGCGGTGTCGAGGTCGCGCAGCAGGGGCCGCAGCGACCACCCGTCGGCGGCGGCGTGGTGGAGCACCAGCAGCAGGACGTGGCCGTCGCCGCCCGCGTCGACGAGGGCCGTGCGCAGCGGGAGGTCCGCGGCCAGGTCGAACGGCCGGGCCGCCAGGTCCGCGAGCAGGTCCCCCAGGTGGTCCGGGTCGCACGTCCGCACCGCGAGCTCCGGTCGGGCGTCGGCGAGCACCCTCTGGTGCGGGCCGTCGGCGTCGTGGGCGAGGACGGTGCGCAGCGCCTCGTGGCGGGCGGCCACGTCGGCGAGCGCGGCCTCCACGGCGGCGGCGTCGAGCGGCCCGGACAGCCGCAGCGCGGCGGACAGGTGGTAGGCGCCGCCCGCGTCGAGGCGGTCGAGGAACCACAGGCGCTGCTGCGCGGGCGAGGCGGGGACGCGGTCGGGGCGGGGTCGGCGGGTGAGCGGGGGCCGCGCGGCCGACGCGCCGGGCAGGAACGCCGCGAGCGCCGCCGGTGTCGACGCGTCGAACAGCTGCCGCACGCCCAGGTCGACCCCGAGCACGGTGCGCACCCGGCCGACCAGCCGGGTGGCGAGCAGCGAGTGGCCCCCCAGGGCGAAGAACCCGTCGTCCGGGCCGACCGCGGGCACCCCGAGCACCTCCGCGAACAGGTCGCGGAGGGCCGCCTCGCCGGGGGTGCGCGGCGCCCTGTCCACCGGGACGTGCTCGGCGGGGGCCGGCAGCGCGGCGGTGTCGAGCTTGCCGTTCGGCGTGACCGGGAACCCGGCCACGTCGACCACGGCCGCGGGCACGAGGTGCGCGGGCAGCGTCGCCGCCAGCGCGGCGCGCGGGTCCCCGACCGCGTCGGCGTCGCGCACGACGTACCCCACGAGCGAGGGCGCGCCGGTGCGGTCGGGCCGCACCACCACGACGGCCCGCCGCACACCGGGCAGCGCGGCGAGCGCGGCTTCGACCTCGGCGGGTTCCACCCGGGCGCCGCGGACCTTGACCTGGCGGTCGGCGCGGCCGAGGTAGCGCAGCGCGCCGTCGTGGTCGACCCGGACCACGTCGCCCGTGCGGTACATGCGGGCGCCGGGAGGTCCGTCCGGGCAGGCGACGAAGCGCTGCGCGGTCAGGTCCGGGCGGTGCGAGTAGCCGCGGGCCAGGCCCGCGCCCGACACGTACAGCTCGCCCGCGGTGCCGCGCGGCACCGGGCGCAGCCAGGCGTCGAGGACCCGCACGCCGACGCCGTCGACCGGTTCGCCCAGCGGCGGGACGACCGCGCCGCGCAGCGGCCCGCTCATGGTGGCGCACACGGTGGCCTCGGCGGGCCCGTACGCGTTGACCAGCACGTGGTCGGCGGACCACCGCTCGACCAGCGCCGCGGGGCACTCCTCCCCCGCGACCACCAGCACGACCCCGGCGGGCACCTCGTCCCCGGACACGGCGGCGAGCACCGAGGGGGTCAGCGTGACGTGGGTGACGGCGAACCCGGCCAGCGCGCGGGCCAGCGGCGCGCCGGGCGCCAGCCGGTCCCGGTCGAGGAACACCGCGGCGGCCCCGGTCGCCAGGGCGGTCCACAGCTCGGCCACCGCCGCGTCGAAACCGGGTGAGGCCACCTGGAGCACCCGCGACGACGGCCCGATCCCGAGCCGGTCGGCCTGCGCCAGCGCCAGGTTCGGGATGCCCCGGTGCGGGACCACCACGCCCTTGGGCGCGCCGGTGGACCCGGAGGTGAGGATGACGTAGGCCGCCGCGTCCGGCCGGACCTCCACGTCGGGGCCGCGGTCGCGGTGCCCCGCGCGCCCGGCGGCGTCGAGCAGCACGAGCCGGTCGGCCGGCAGCCCTGTCGCGAGCGCGGCGGTGCCGAGCACGAGTGCCGGCCGGGTGTCGGCGAGCACCTGGAGGACACGTGCGGTGGGGTGGTCGGGGTCGACGGGCAGGTAGGCGGCACCCGCTTTGAGGACCGCCAGCACCGCGACGGGGAACAGCTCGCCGCGCGGGAGGACGAGCGCGACGACGTCCTCCGCGCCCAGGCCCCGCCCCACCAGTTCCGCCGCGAGGTGGTTGGCGCGGCCGTCGAGGTCCGCGTAGGACAGGGTGCCGGAGTCGGAGAGCACCGCCGGGGCGTGCGGCGCGGCGGCCACCCGTGCCGCGAACAGGTCGAGCACGGTGCCGCCGGCGCGCGGTGGGGTCGACGCGGGGGGTGCCTGCGGGAGCACGAGCCCGGCCGGTCGGACGCGCTCGCGCCCGGCGATCGCGCGCAGGGTCCGCAGCAGCAGCCCGGCCACGGCGCGGGCCCGTTCGTCGTCGACGGCGTCCGGCCGGGCGTCGAGGCGGAACCCCAGCCGGGGGCCGGGCGTGACGGCGAGGCCCAGCGCGTGGTGCGTCGCGTCGTGCCCGCCGACCGCCTCGATGCGCAACCCGGCGGTCGCGGCCGGTCCCTCGGCGTCGACCGGGTAGTTCTCGAACACCACGGAGGTGTCGAACAGCTCCCCGAGGCCCGCGGCCCGCTGGATGCCGGCGGTGCCCAGGTGGTGGTGGTCCAGCAGCGCGGCCTGGTCGCGGTGCGCCTCGGCGAGCAGGTCGGCGGTGGGGGCGCCGGGGCGCAGCCGGAACCTCACCGGCACGGTCTCGATGAACAGGCCGATCATGTCCCGCGCGCCGGGCAGGTCGGCGGGCCGGCCGGACACGACGGCGCCGAACACGACGTCGGTCCTGCCGGTGAGCGCGCCGAGCACCAGCGCCCAGGCGAGCTGGACCGCGGTGCTGACGGTGACGCCCTCGGCGCGCGCGAGGTCGGTCAGCGCGGCGGTCGTCGGCGCGTCGAGCGCGAACCGCAGGGGGCGGGGCGGTTCGGCGGTGACCACGCCCGGCTCGCCGACGAGCGTCGGCCCGTCGAGGTCCGCGAGCGCGTCGCGCCACGCGGCGGCGGCGGCCTCGGCGTCCTGCTCGGCCCGCCACCGCAGGTAGGCCCGGTAGGGCGGCGCGAGGTCGGGTTCCCGCCCGGCGCAGGCGGCGAGCAGCGCCCGCACGACGAGCGCCGTGGACCAGCCGTCGAGCACGGCGTGGTGGGCGGTGAGCACGAGCCGGTGCCGGTCGACGCCCGTCCTGAGCAGGGCGCCGCGCACCAGCGGCGGGTCGGCCAGGTCGAACGGCGCGGTGCGCTCCTCCTCGGTCACCGCGTCCGCGGCGTTCGCGCGGTCGGGTTCGGGCGTGGCGGTCAGGTCGACCACCCGCCACCTCGCCCCGACCGCCGCGGGCACGGCCGCCACGGGCGTGGACAGGTCGGCGTGCCGCAGGCCCGCCCGCAGGTTGGGGTGCTGGTCGAGCAGGTGGGCGAGCGCGGCGCCCGGCCGCTCGGCGTCCAGCTCCCCCACCAGGTCCAGGTGGACCTGGGTCGTGTAGACGTCGGCGTCGGCGCCCACGGAGGCGCGGTGGAACAGCAGCCCCTCCTGCGTCGGGGTCAGGGGCAGCACGTCCTGCGCGTCGGCGAGCCGGTCGACGTCGGCCTGGGTCAGCCGGACCAGCGGCAGGTCGGACGGGGTGCGCCCGCCCGCGCCCGGCAGCCGCACCAGGGCGGCGAGGCCGTCGAGCACCGCGTGGAACAGCGCGGACAGCTCGGCGACGTCGGTGTCGGACACCAGCCGCGCGGCCCAGGTCCACGTGCTGTCCAGCTCGGGACCGCCCGGCCCGTCGAAGACCACCACGTCCAGGTCGATCTCGTGCGCGAGCGGCAGGTCCTCGTGCGCGCGTCCGCCGACGCCCGCCCACGCGGGCAGCACGTCCCAGTCCCGGCCGCCGTCTGCCGCCAGCCTGCCGAGGTAGTTCACGCCCAGCGGGGGTGTGCCCAGGGGGGCGAGCGCCGCCCGCCCCTCGTCGTCGAGGTGGCGCAGCACGCCGTGGCCGACGCCCCGGCCCGGCACCGCGCGCAGCTGCTCCTTGACGCGCTTGAGCGCGCGGTCGAGCGCCCGCCCGCCCGCGAGGTCGCCGGCGCGCACCGGTCCGGCGTCCAGCCGCACCGGGTGCAGCGAGGTCAGCCAGCCGACGGTGCGGTCCAGGTCGCCGTCCTGCCGGCCGTGGCCCTCCACGTCGACCAGCACCGGGTCGGGGGTGCCGCGCCAGAGCCGCACCGCGACGGCGAACGCGGTGAGCAGCACCTCGTCGACGCCCGCGTGGAAAGCGCGGGCGACGTCCCCCACCAGTGCGGTCGTGGTGGCGGTGGGCAGGCGGTCGCGCCGGCGACCCGCGGTGGCGTGCCGGTCCAGCGCGGGGTCGAGGCGTCGCGGGGGCGCGTCGCGGAGGACGTCGACCCAGTGGGCCAGTTCCGCGCGGTGGGCGGCGGCGCCGGCGTGCAGGTGCTCGGCCCACCGGCGCAGCGCCGTCCGGACCGGGGGCAGCGGTTCCCCCGGGCGGTCGACGGCGACGGCCAGGTCGGGCAGCAGGACGCGCCAGGACACCCCGTCCACGGCGTAGTGGTGGATCGCGAGCAGGAAGGCACCGGGTCGGGCGGGGCCGCGGTCGAAGTGGACCGCCGCGACCACGCGCCCCTCGGACGGGCTCAGCGCGCGCCTCGCCCGGTCCGCCTGCTCCTCGACCACGTCGGCGAACGCGGCGCCGGTCAGGGCGGAGGTGTCCACGGCGACCGGGTCGGGGACGGGCACGCCCGGCGGGCGCACGCGCAGCCCCTCGGGCCCGCCCGTGAGGCGCAGCGCCTCGTGGTGGTCGGCCAGGCGCCGCACCGCCTCGGCCAGGTCGGCGGTCCGGACCCCGGCGGGCGCCCGGACGACCAGGACCTGCGCGAACCCGTCCACCGGGCCGCCGAGCGCCGACAGCCAGCGTTGCATGGGGAACGGGGCCAGCGGGCCGGACGGGGCCGGGGCGGGGCGCGGTGCGGGCTCCGCGGACCTCGCCAGCGCCGCGAGCGCCTCGACGGTGCGCGCCTCGAAGATCTCGCGCGGGGTCAGCGCCAGCCCGGCGCCGCGGGCCAGGCCGACCAGTTGCAGGGACAGGATGCTGTCGCCGCCGAGCGCGAAGAAGCTGTCCTCGGCCGACACCCCCGGCACCCCGAGCACCTCGGAGAACAGGTCGGCGAGCGCCGCCTCGACCGGTGTGGCGGGCGGGCGGCCCGACCGACCGGTCACGACGGGCGCGGGGAGCGCGCGTCGGTCGAGCTTGCCGTTCGGGGTGGTGGGCAGCGCGTCGAGCAGCACCACCGCCGTGGGCGCGGCGTGCTCGGGCAGCCGCGCGGCGGCGTGCGCGACCAGGTCGGCGGGGTCGGGGGCGGCCCCCGGGTCCGGCACGACGTAGGCGACCAGGCGCGGGCTGCCCGGGTGGTCCTCGCGGACCACCACCGCGCAGGCCGCGACGCCGGGGTGCGCGGCGAACACCGCCTGGGCCTCGCCCGGCTCGACGCGGACGCCGCGGATCTTGACCTGGTCGTCCGCGCGCCCGAGGAAGTCCAGTTCCCCGTCCGGGCGCAGGCGGGCGATGTCGCCGGTGCGGTAGAGCCGGGACCCGGGCGGGCCCGCCGGGTCGGCGACGAACCGCTGCGCGGTGAGCGCGGCGCGGCCGTGGTACCCCGTGGCCAGGCAGGCACCCGCCAGGTACAGCTCACCGGGCGTCCCGACGGGCACGGGGCGCAGGGCGGCGTCGAGGACGCGCGCGGTGGTGTTCCGGATGGGGCGCCCGATCGGCACCGGCCCGGTGTCGGCCGGGTCGCAGGCGTGCGCGGTGACGTCCACCGCGGCCTCGGTCGGGCCGTAGAGGTTGTGCAGCGGCACGGGCAGCAGGGCGTACCACCGCGCGCGCAGGTCGGCGGTCAGCTCCTCGCCGCTGCACACGACCCGGCGCAGGCCGGTGCAGTGCCGCGCGCCGGGCACGTCGAGGAAGGCGCGCAGCATCGAGGGCACGAAGTGCGCGATCGTGATCCCCTCGGCGCGGATCAGCTCCGCCAGGTGCTCCGGGTCCCGGTGGCCGCCGGGCCGGGCCACGACGAGCAGTGCGCCCTGGACCAGTGGCCAGAAGAACTCCCAGACCGACACGTCGAAGCCCGCGGGCGTCTTCTGGAGGACCCGGTCGTCGGCCTCCAGCCGGTACTCGTCCTGCATCCACAGGAGCCGGTTGACGATGGCCGAGTGCGGGACGACCACGCCCTTCGGCCGGCCGGTCGACCCGGAGGTGTAGATCATGTAGGCCGGGTCGCCCGGCGCGGGGACGGGCAGGACCACGCCCGGCGCCGGTTCGCCGGCCGGTTCACCGCCGGTCGGTTCACCGCCGCCCGGTTCGCCGCCGGTCGGGTCGACCACCGGCACGGACACCGGCGGCAGGGCGACCGCCGGCGTCGTGACCACCACCGCCGGGCGGGCGTCGTCGAGCAGGAGCGCCACGCGCTCGGCCGGGAGTTCCGGGTCGACCGGCACGTAGGCGGCGCCGGCCTTGAGCACGCCGACGAGGGCGACCACGAGGTCCAGCCCGCGCGGCAGCGCCACGGCGACGAACCGGCCGGGCCCGCCACCCGCCGCGACCACCCGGGCCGCGACGGCCGAGGCGCGGTCGTGCAGCTCGCGGTAGGTCAGGGTGGTGCCGGCGGAGCGGACCGCGGGCGCGTCCGGCGTCCGGGCGCACCGGTCGTCCAGGAGCGCGGTGAGCGTCGTCGGCGGGAGCGGCGCGGTCGGGCCGTCCAGCGCGGCGAGGCGCCGCCTGTCGCCCGGGGCGAGGAGGTCGCCGCGGGCCAGCGGGCGGTCGGGCGCGGAGAGGACCAGGCGCAGCGCCCGCAGCAGCAGGGCGGCCAGGTCGCCGGCGCGCGCCGGCGGCACCAGGTCCGGGCGGTGGTCGAGGCGGAACGAGATCGTCGCGCCGGGCACCACGACCAGGGTCACCGGGTAGTGCGTGGCGTCGTGCCCGCCCACCCCGGTGATCGACAGGCCCGAGGCGGCGGCCAGGTCGTCGAGCGCCCCGCGGTCGTAGGGGTAGTTCTCGAACACGAGCACGGTGTCGAACAGGTCGCCGCCGGCCAGGCGCTGGAGGTCGGCCAGCCCGACGTGGGTGGCCGACGAGCGGTCCGCCTGCTGCCGCTGGAGGGTGGTGAGCAGGTCGGCCGCGGTGCGCGCCGGGTGCGCGTGGACGGGCACCGGGACGGTGTTCGCGAGCAGGCCCACGACGTCCGCGACGCCGGCCAGCTCCGGCGGCCGGCCCGCCACCGCAACGCCGAACGCCACGTCGACCCGGCCCAGCAGGTGCCCGAGCGCGAGCGCCCAGGCGCCCTGCACGACGGTGTTCACGGTGAACCCGCGGGCGCGGGCGAAGGCGACCACCTCGGCGGACCCGGCTTCGCCCAGGTCGAAGCGGACGGCGCGGGGCGGCTCGGTGGACCGGGCCCCGGGCGCCGCCAGCAGCGCGGGTTCGCCGGCGGCGGCCAGCACGGGCCGCCACGCGGCGAGCGCGGCGGCGTGGTCGCGGGTGCCCAGCCAGCGCAGGTGGTCGGCGTGGGTCCGGGCGGGCGGCAGCACGCGGCCCGCGTAGGCGGCGAGCAGGTCCCGCAGCAGGACCGACAGCGACCAGCCGTCCACGAGGAGGTGGTGCAGGGTGAGCAGCAGCCGGCACCGGTCGCCGTCGCCGCGCACCAGGGCGCAGCGGACCAGCGGTGCGGTGTCCGCCGCGAACCCGGTGGCGCGCTCCTGCTCGGCGACCCGGTCGAACCCGGCGGAGACGACCTCCCGCAGCGGTACCCGGACGTCGTCGCGGATCACCTGCACGGGCTCGGCGCGCCCGGCGTGGCGGAACTCCGCCCGCAGGGCCGGGTGCCGGCGCGCCAGCTCGTCCAGCGCGGAGCGCAGCCGGGCGGCGTCCACCGCGCCGTCGACGTCGACGTGGACCTGGATCGTGTAGACGTCGCCGCCCGCGCCCTCGTAGAGGTGGTGGAACAGCAACCCCTCCTGCAACGGCGTGAGGGGCAGGACGTCCTCCACGCCGGGTTCGGCCCGCAGTGCCGGGTCGTCGCGCCCGGCCGGCCCGGCGGCGGCCGGCGGCTCCCCGGTCCCGGCGGCGGTCGGCGGTTCCCCGGCCACGTCGGCGGCCACCGACGCCAGGTCGGCGACGGTCGCGCGGCTGAACACGTCCCGCTCGGACAGCACCAGCCCGCGCTTCCGGGCCGCGGCGACCAGGCGCATGGCCAGGACGCTGTCGCCGCCCAGGGCGAAGAACCCGTCGTCCACGCCCGCGTCCGGCACGCCCAGGACCTCCGCGACCAGGGCGAGCAGCAGTGCCTCGCGCGGCGTGGCGGGTGCGCGGCCGGGACCGGGGGCGGGGAGGTCCGGCGCGGGCAGGGCCCGCCGGTCCAGCTTGCCGTTCGGCGTGGTGGGCAGGGTGTCGAGCACGACGAACGCGGCGGGCACCGCGTGGCCGGGCAGCCGGGCGGCGGCGTGGGCCGCCAGGTCCGCGGGCTCGGCGGCGCCGGTGGTGTAGGCGACGAGCCGGGGCGTTCCGGGGACGTCCTCGCGGAGCACGACGGCCGCCGCGCCGACCGCCGGGTGCGCCCGCAGGACCGCCTCGACCTCGCCCGGCTCGATGCGGAACCCGCGCAGCTTCACCTGGTCGTCGATCCGGCCGAGGAAGGCCAGCTCGCCGGTCGGCAGCCACCGCACCCGGTCGCCCGTGCGGTACATCCGCCGCCCGGACCGGTCGAACGGGTCCGCGACGAACCTCGTCGACGTCAGCGCGCCGCGCGCCAGGTAGCCGCGGGTGACGCCGGCCCCGGCGATGTAGAGCTCACCGGGCACCCCGACCGGCACCGGGCGCAGCCGCTCGTCGAGCACGTGCACCCGGGTCCGCGCCAGCGGGCCGCCGATGGAGGGCAGGTCCCCGCCGCGCACGGGGGCGCTGGTGGACCACACGGTGGTCTCGGTGGGCCCGTACACGTTGAGCACCGACGCGGCGCGCGCGGCGAGCCCGTCCGCGACACCGGCGGGCAGCGCCTCGCCGCCCACGAGCACGCGCAGCCCGTCGACCGCGGCGGGCTCGCTCGCCAGCACCACGTCCCACAGGGTGGGCGTCGCCTGCGCGACCGTGACGCCGCGGCGCTCGACGAGGGCGCGCAGGGCCGCCGGGTCTCGGACGTCGCGCTCCTCCGCGAGGACGACCCGGCCGCCGGAGGTCAGCGGACCGAACAGCTCCAGCACCGAGATGTCGAACCCCACCGTCGTCACCGCCAACCACCGGTCCGACGACGACAAACCCAACCGCACCCGCATGTCACCCAACAGGTTCGCCACGTTCCCCCGCGACACCACCACACCCTTCGGCCGACCCGTCGACCCCGACGTGTAGATCACGTACGCGGCCTGGTCCGGCAGCACGGCCCGGTCCGGCGGCACGGCGCCACCCGGGGTCGGCGCGCCGGTCCCCCGGGACAGCTCCGCCATGACGCCCTCGGTGACCACGAGCGCGGGGGCGGCGTCGGAGTGCAGGAACGCCAGTCGTTCCGCGGGCAGCCCCGCGTCGAGCGGCAGGTAGGCGCCGCCGGCCCGCCAGACCGCGAGGAGCGCCACGACCAGGTCCACCGACCGGGGCAGCACCACCCCGACCACGGACTCGGCGCCCACGCCCCGGGCCCGCAGCCCGGACGCCACCCGCTCCACCCGCCCGAGCAGGTCCCCGTACGTGATCTCGGCCCCGCCGCACACCACGGCCACGGCGGCGGGGTCCTGCGCGAACACCGAGTCCAGGACGTCGGGCGGCGTGCCGGGGACGGCGGTGTCGTTCCACGTCACCCGCAGGAGGTGGGCCTCGTCGGCGTCGAGCAGGTCCAGCTCGCCGATCGGCCGGTCCGGGTGGGCGGCGCCCTGCTCCAGCACGCGCACCAGCCACCGCGCCAGGCGGCGGGCGGTCCCGTCGTCGAAGAGGTCGCGCGCGAACTCCAGGGTGAGCGCCAGCTCCCCGCCCCGGTCCACGAAGGTCGCGGTCAGGTCGAACTTGGCGGTGCCCGTGCCGACGGTGGCGGCCGAGGCGGACAGGCCGGGCAGCGCGTCGAAGGCGCGCAGCGCGGCGTCCTGCTCGACGTTGAGGGCGAGCACCACCTGGAACAGCGGGTGCCGGCCCAGCGACCGCTCGGGGGCGACCTCCTCCACGACGCGCTCGAACGGCACGTGCGCGTGGTCGTAGGCGTCGAGGTCCACGTCCCTGGCGCGGTCCACCAGCTCGGCGAACGAGGGGTCGCCCGAGGTGTCCAGGCGCAGCACCAGCATGTTCAGGAAGACCCCGACGACGTCGTCGACGGCGGGGTCCGGCCTGCCCTCCACGGGTGCCCCGACCGTGACGTCGTCGCCCGCGCCGGTCCGGCTCAGCAGCGCGGCCAGCGCCGCGTGCAGCACCATGAACAGCGTCGCGCCCCGGTCCGACGCGAGCGCGGCCAGCCGTCGCCGCAGCGGGGCGGGTACCGCGGCGGTGACCTCGCCACCGCGGTACGAGGCCACCGCCGGGCGGGCCCGGTCGGCGGGCAGCGCGAGTTCGGCGGGCAGGTCCGCGAGGCGGTCCCGCCACCACCCCGGCCCCCCGTCCGCGTCGGTCGCGGCCAGTTCGTGCTGCCAGAGCGCGTAGTCGGCGTACTGCACGGGCAGGGGCCGCCAGTCGGGCGCCCGCCCCTCGGTGGCGGCGGTGTAGGCGGCCACCAGCTCGTGGGTCAGCACGGTCAGCGACCGCTCGTCCCCCGCGATGTGGTGCAGGACCAGCAGGAGCACGTGCGCGCCGCCGGGCTCGGTCAGCAGCCAGGCGCGCAGCGGCAGGTCCGCGGCGAGGTCGAACGGGCGGCGGACCAGGTCCGCGGGGGCTTCGCCCGGTCCCGGGTCCGCCACGGCGAACCGGGGCTGCGCGAGCACCACCTGGTGCGGTCCCCCGGCGTCCTCCGCGATGACGGTGCGCAGCGCCTCGTGGCGGTCGAGCACCAGGCGCAGCGCGGTGCCCAGCGCGGCGCGGTCGAGGTCGCCGGTCAGCCGCACGGCCACCGGGACGTGGTAGGCGGCCCGGTCGGCGGTGAGGCGGTCGAGGACCCACAGCCTGCGCTGCGAGGAGGACAGCGGCACCCTCGTGCCCGGGGTGCGGGGCGTGATCGGCGGCCTGCCGGTGGCAGTGGGGGCGAGGCGGGCGGCCAGCGCGGCCACCGTCGGCGCGTCGAACACCTCCCGCAGGCCCAGCTCCGCCCCGAACACCGCGCGCACCCGGCCGACGAGCCGCAGCGCCAGCAGGGAGTGGCCGCCGGCGGCGAAGAAGTCGTCGTCGGCCGACACCGCGGGCACACCGAGCACCTCGCGGAACAGGCCGGCCAGCGCCTCCTCGCGCGGTGTGGCCGGCG
Organism: Saccharothrix sabaoui; assembly: GCF_051756985.1. Lineage (NCBI taxonomy): Bacteria > Bacillati > Actinomycetota > Actinomycetes > Pseudonocardiales > Pseudonocardiaceae > Saccharothrix > Saccharothrix sabaoui. Next base: position 60,415 of record NZ_JBPKJK010000022.1, on the reverse strand, counting down.
CGCGGCCCGTGCCCGCGGCGCGCTCGGGCGCGGGCAGCGCGGCCCGGTCCACCTTCCCGTTGGGGGTGAGCGGGAACGCGTCGAGCACCACCAGCGCGCTGGGCACCAGGTAGTCCGGCAGGACCGCGGCGACGTGCGCGCGCACCTCCGCGGCGGACACCGGCGCGGTCGCGGTGAGGTAGCCGACCAGGCGCCGGTCGCCGGGCCGGTCCTCGCGGACCACCACGTGCGCCGCGCCCACGGCGGGGTGCCCGGCCAGCACGGCGGCCACCTCGCCCGGCTCGATGCGGAAGCCGCGCAGCTTGACCTGGTCGTCGGCGCGGCCGAGGAACTCCAGCACTCCCCCGTCGGTCCAGCGCACCAGGTCGCCGGTCCGGTACGCCCGGCTCCCGGCGGGGCCGTGCGGGTCGGGGACGAAGCGCTCGGCGGTGTACCCCGGTCGGCCCCGGTAGCCGCGCGCGAGGCCCTCCCCGGCGAGGTACAGCTCGCCGGGCGCGCCGGGCGGGACCAGTCCCAGTCGGGTGTCGAGGACGCGCACGCGCACGCCGTCGAGCGGCAGTCCGATCGGGACGGTGCCCGAAGGGCCGGAGAGGGGTGCGGCGGGGGGCACGGTGTGCTTCAGCGCGAACGTCGTGGCCTCGGTCGGACCGTAGCCGTTGACGACGGTCAGGTCCGGGCAGGCCGACAGGACGCGCCGGACCGCCCCCGCCGGGACCGCCTCGCCGCCCGCCCACACCTCGCGGGCGCCGGCGAACGCGGCCGGGTCCTGCTCGGCGATCAGCTGGAACAGGGCGCTGGTGAGGAACATCCCGGTCACCCGGTGCTCGGCGACGGCCCCGGCGAGACCGGCGGCCGTGAGCTGCCCCGGCGGGGCGAGCACGACCCGGCCGCCGTTGAGCAGCGGGACCCACAGCTCGTAGGTGGCCGCGTCGAAGGTGTGCGGGGAGTGCAGCAGGACGCGGTCGTGCGCGCCGCCGCGGAACGCGCCGTCGAGGGCCAGCGCGACCACGTCGGCGTGGGTGACGGCGACGCCCTTGGGCTCGCCGGTCGACCCGGAGGTGTGGATGACGTAGGCGAGCCGGTCGGGATGCCCGCCGGTGGGGCGGGGACCCGGGTCCCCGGCCTCCTCGCGCGGGTCGTCCGCGGCGACCACCGGCGCGTCGAGGCCCGCGGCCTCGGCCGCGGTGGCCGCGTCGGCGACCACCGCCACGACGTCCCGGGCGAGCCGCCGTTGGTACGCGGCCGGGCTGCCCGCGCGCAGCGGCAGGTACGCCGCGCCCGACTTGGCCACCGCGAGGGTCGCGACGACCAGGTGGGCCGACCGGTCGAGCAGCAGCGCCACCGAGCGCTCCGGGCCCGCGCCCGCGGCGCGCAACCGTGCGGCGAGGCGGTCGGAGGCGGCGTCGAGTTCGGCGTAGGTCAGCGACCCGCCGGACCAGGCGACCGCGGTCGCGTCCGGCAGGCGGCGGGCCACCGCGCGGAAGTGGTCCGGCAGGTCCGCGCGCCCGGCCGGGGCCGGTGCGCCGCTGCCGAGGTCGAGCAGGCGTTCCCGCTCGCCGGGGAGGAGCGGTTCCGCCCGGCCGACCGGGGCGTCGGGTGCCGCGAGCAGCGCGCGCAGGAACCCGAGGAAGCGGTCCAGGTGGGCGGCGGCCTCGGCGGGGCTGTGGAGCCGGTGGTTGGCGTCGAGCACGACCCGCACGCCGCCGGGCGCGCCGGGAGAGCCGAAGAAGGTGACGGCGACGTCCGCGACCGGCGGCGTGGACAGCTGCACCGGCCGGGCCTCGTGCCCGGCGAACCGGGGCGTCATGTCGAACGACAGGATGTTGACGAGCACCCGGGCCGGCGCGTCGCCGCCGCGCTCGCGGCGCAGGTCCTCGCCGCGGTGGCGCTGGTGCCGCGCGGCCGACGCGAGGGCCGCGGCGGTGCGGGTGACGACGTAGGCGAACGGGTCGGACGGGCGCACCGCCGTCCGCACCGGCAGCTCGTTGGCCAGCATGCCGGGCGTGTTCAGCGCGGTCCGGGTGAGCCTGCCGGTGAACGGCACGGCCAGGGAGACGTCGTGCGCGCCGGTGAGGCGGTGGACGTACGCGGCCACGGCGGCGGTGAGCACGGCGGACGTGCGGGCGCCGCACCGCGTCGCCACCTCCGCCAGCCGCGCCTCCTCCTCGGCGGAGAGCCGGGCGCGGTGGCGCACCGGGCTCGACGACGGCGCGGCGGTGCGACCGCCGAGACCGGTGGGCGCGGGTTCGCCCGCCAGGGCCGTCGCCCAGTACTCGCGGTCGCGCTCGGCGCGCGCCGACCGGCGGTAGGCGTCCTCCTCCTCCACGAGGGCGGCGGGCGGGTGGAACGACGCGGGCGGCGGCGACGCGTTCCCGACCAGCGCCGTGTAGACCTCCGCGAGCCTGCGCCAGTACAGGGCCTGCCCGAAGCCGTCGACGGCGATGTGGTGGCAGCGGAAGTAGTACAGGTGCCGGTCGGGGGCGAGGCGCAGCAGCGCGTGCGCGGCGACCGGCCCGCGCGCCAGGTCCACCACCCGGTCCAGGTCGGCCCGCATGTGCGCGACGGCGGCGGCTTCGTCGGCGGCGTGGACGACCGGGACGGGCACCGGTCCCGCGGGAACCTCCTCCTGCCACACCCCGTCGGCGTCGGCGACGAACCTGGCGCGCAGCGCCGGGCACTCGGCGACGGTCGCGGTGACCGCCCGCCGGAACAGCTCCGGGTCGACCGGGCCGTCGATGTCGAGGTAGAAGCCGATGGTGTAGGCCGTGTCGGCGGGCGCCAGCTGCTGGGCGGCCCACACCTCCGCCTGGGCCGCGGTCAGGGCGTGTCGAGCGGTCAGGGCGTGTCGAGACGTGCCGGTGCTGGGCATCCCGCTCCCGTCGCTCAGTCGGACGCGGGGCCGGACGCGGGGCCGAACAGCTCCCGCTCCAGCAGTGCGGCCAGTTCTTCGAGGGTGGGGTGCTCCCACAGCGCGTCGTCGGCGAGCACGACGCCCAGGTCGTCCTCGACCTCGGCGGCCAGGGCGATGGCGGTCACCGAGTCCAGGCCGTACTCCGCCAGCGGCACGGCCGGGTCGAGCCCGGCGGGCGGGACCTTCACGTGGGGTGACACGACGGCGGTGAGCCGGTCCAGCAGCTGCTCCGCCGAGATCGGGCCGGACGGCCGTCGGGCGCCGGTGGTCGTCATGCCCCCTCCCCGGAGTCCCCGCGGGCCAGGTACCGCTCCCGCATGAGCGAGCGCTGGATCTTGCCGCTGCTGGTGCGCGGGACGCCGCCGGGCGGCACCAGCACGATGTCCGAGGCGGACACGCCGAACTCCCGCGCGACCGTCGTCTTCATGGCGACGGCGAGCGCGGCCAGCCGTTCCGGGTCCGTCTCCCGGGCCTCGTGGGCGACGACCAGCTCGTCCGGTCCCGGCTCGCCCTCGGTGGTCCCGCCGGCCGGCACGCAGAAGGCCGCGCCCACGTTGCCCAGCTCGGGGTGGCGCGCCCGCAGCTCGTGCTCGATGTCCTGCGGGTAGAGGTTGCGGCCCCGCACGATCAGCACCTCCTTGAGCCGTCCGATGACGTACAGCTCGCCGTCGTGGTGCACGCCGAGGTCGCCGGTCCGCAGGAACTCGGTCGGGTCGTCCGGGCTGGTGGCGCGGAAGACGCGGGCGGTCTCCGCCTCGTTGAGCCAGTAGCCGCCCGCGACGCTGTCGCCGCGCAGCCAGATCTCGCCCACCCGGTTCGGCGGGAGCGGCGCGCCGGTGTCGGGGTCGACCACGCGCACCTCGGCCGCGGAGACCGGGGCGCCGCAGCTGACCACGGACCGCGCGGGCGCGCCGGGCCGGGCGGGGGTGAACTCGCCCCGGCCCAGGGCGACGTCGTCCACGCGCAGGACCTGCGGCGCGCGGTCGGCGGTCGCCGAGGTGAACACCGTCGACTCGGCCAGGCCGTAGAGCGGGACGAACGACCGCTCGCGGAAGCCGGCGGCGGCGAAGCGCTTGGCGAAGTCGGTCATGGTGGCCATGCGCACCGGTTCGGAGGCGTTGATCGCGTACTCCCAGCCGGACAGGTCCAGTTCGGCCACCCGCTCGGGGTCCACGCGGCGCACGCACAGGTCGTAGGCGAAGTTCGGCGCCGCCGAGCAGGTGATGCCGTAGCGGCCGATGGCGTCGAGCCAGGACCACGGGTCCCGGATGAACGCGGGCGGGGTCATCAGCACGTCCGCGGTCCCCGCCAGCAGGGCCGGGACGAGCTGCATGATCAGGCCCATGTCGTGGAACATCGGTATCCAGCCGCCGAAGCGCGGCGGGGTGCTCCAGCCCAGCGCGGCGCCGAACGCGTGCGCGTTCGCCAGCAGGTGGCCGTGGCGCACCACGACGCCCTTGGGCGAGCCGGTCGAGCCGGAGGTGTACTGGAGCAGCGCCAGGGAGTCCTGGTCGGTGCGCACCGGCCGCCAGTCCGCGGGGTCCGCGTACCCCCCGGCGTCCGTGACGGTGATGTCCACTTCGGACAGGTGCAGCTCGGCGACCCAGTCGCGCACCGCCCTCGCGCTCTCCGAGTCGGTCAGCGCGAGGCGGACCCCGGCGTCGGCCGCCACGGACCCGGCCCGGCGGCGCTGGACCTGCGAGCCCCCGGGCGGGGGGACGACCACCGCGGCGACGCCGGCGTAGAGGCAGCCGAGGAACGCCGCGACGAAGTGCCGGTTGACCGGGTACAGCAGCATCACCCGGTCGCCGGGCGCGCACCGCTCGCGCAGGTGGGCCGCGACGGTGGCGGCCCGCTGGTGCAGCTCTCCGTAAGTCCACGAGGCGGACGGCCCGTCGGGGCCGCTGCCCAGCACGTCCACCACGGCGAGGGCCCCGGGGTCGCGCTCGACGTGCCCGAGCACCACCTCCGCCACCCCCGTGCCTCCCCTGATCCACTCGCGCACCCGCGCACCGCCTTCCGCCCCGGACCCAGAGTGGCCGAGCTTAGGCGGGAAACGCGCCCGGAAAAGTGCCGGCGAAGACCTTTCAAGGAGGGCTTAACAAGCCAGGAAAACAGGGAACCCGCAGCTCAAGGTCAGTGCGGAAAATACCCGGCGCGCCATTCGCGCGGACGTTAAGCCGTCGCTGAAAATCCACCGGCGCGCTTGACCGCCCCAATGCCGCGACCAGACAGTGGCACCCATGTCCAGTCCACCGCAGGACTTGGCCCGGTTCGTCAGCCGGGACAGCAGGCCGGACCCGTACCCGGTGCTGCGCCGCCTGCGGGAAGCGGGCCCGTTCACCACCGACGACGGCGTCGTCCCCGTCAGCGGCTACCACGACTGCCGGACCCTGCTGCGCCACCCGGCGATGAGCAGCGAGCGCGAGCGCGCCCGCCAGTCGCCCACGCGCCGCGGTCCGCGCACGCGCAACTTCCTGCACCTGGACCCGCCGGACCACACCCGGTTGCGCGGGCTGGTCGCCAAGGCGTTCTCCCCCAAGGTGGTGCAGGCCCTGCGTCCGCGGATCAGGGAGCTGGCCCACGGCCTGCTCGACGAGGCCGCCGACCGCGGCACCTTCGACGTGGTGGCCGACTTCGCGCACCCGCTGCCGGTGCGGGTGATCTGCGAGCTGCTGGGCGTGCCCTACGCCGACCGCCGCGACTTCCTCCGGTGGTCGGCCCACCTGTCCGCCGCGCTGGAACCGCCGCTGCCCGGCCTGCGCACCCCCGAGGTCGGCGCGGAGGCGGCCCGGGCGCGGGCGGCGTTCGTCGCCTACTTCCGCGACCTGCTGCGCCGGCGCCGCGACGAGCCGGGCGACGACCTGGTGTCCGGCCTGCTGAGGGTCGAGCAGGAGAGCGACCGGCTCAGCGAGAGCGAGCTGCTGGCCACCTGCGTGATGCTGGTCAACGCGGGCCACGAGACGACCGTCAACCTCATCGCCAACGGTGTCCTGGCCCTGCTGCGCCACCCCGCGCAGCTGGCCGAGGTGCGCGACGACCCGGAGCTGGCGTGGGCCGCGGTGGAGGAGGTCCTGCGGCACGACGCGCCGGTGCAGCTGGTCACCCGGGTCGCGACCGCGCCGCTGTCGGTCGGCGGCGCCCCGGTCGAGACCGGCGACCTCGTGCTGGTGCTCCTCGCCGCGGCCAACCGGGACCCGGCGGCGTACCCCGACCCGGACCGGTTCGACCTCCGGCGGGACCGGTCCACGCCGTCCCTCGCGTTCGCCGGGGGCCCGCACTTCTGCCTGGGCGCGGGCCTGGCCCGGTTGGAGGCGGCGATCGCGTTCGAGCTGTTCGCGGACCGCGTCGTGGCCCCCCGGCAGGCCCGGGACACCGTGGAGTACAAGCCGAACGTCACCCTCCGCGGGCCGCGCGCGCTCGACGTGGAGTTCGACGCCATCCGCCCCGCGCGCCCCGAGCCGGGAGTGGGACGTGCGAGCCGAAGATCCGGCTGACGACATCGGGCGGCAGTTCGCCACCTGGGTCTCCGGCCCCGGTTTCACCTGCCTGGCCGCCAGGGCGGCGCTGCGCCGCGGCACCCTGACCCTGCGGGTGTACGGGGACCTGACGTCGGCGGCCGACGACGAGCGCCTGCACGCCGACCTGGTCGACTTCGCCGCGGGCATCCCGGACGAGCGGACGGCCCTGGCCGCGTTCTGCGCGGTGTTCCGCGCACCGGGGCGCGGCTCGGAGGAGGCGTTCGAGCGGGACCTGTGGGAGCGGCTGACCGCCCTGCGGCGGGTCGACGCGCGCGAGTTCGGCTGGGCGGGCGACGTGTCCTCCGACCCGGGGTCGCCGCACTTCGGCTTCAGCGTCGCCGAGCACCCGTTCTTCGTCGCGGGCCTGCACCCCGGCGCGTCCCGGGTCTCCCGCCGCTTCGCCTACCCGACCCTGGTGTTCAACTCGCACCGGCAGTTCCGCCGGCTCAGGCAGACCGGGGCGTACGCGGGGTTCCAGCGGCGCATCCGCGCGCTGGAGGTCGCGTTGCAGGGCGGGATCAACCCCATGCTGAGCGAGCACGGCACGGCCTCCGAGGCCGGGCAGTACTCGGGCCGGGTCGTCGGACCGGAGTGGCGCTGCCCGTTCCGGTCCGACGACTGAGCCGACGACCCGCCCGGGTCAGGCCGCGCCCCACACGTCGGGGAACAGCCGCTTGGCCGCGGCGCGCCACAGGTAGGCGGGGCCGTCGGAGCCGCCGGTGCCCCGCCGCCCGCCGAGGAAGCGCTCGGCGAGCCCGGCGTGCCTGGCCCGCCACACCACGAAGGCCTCGTCGAAGTCCAGCAGCGCCGCGCGGACCCGGGCGACGCCGGGGTCCGCGTGCCCGCGGTGCTTCACCAACCCCTCGTAGGCGTCGGCGACCGACTGCTCCGTCAGCCGTCGCCGCAACCGGTCGCGCTCGGCCTCGCTGAAGCCCTTGGTGGTCAGGGCCCGGGTGTCGCGCAGGCCGCAGGCGTACTCGATCTCGCGGAACTGCGCGGACTGGATGCCGCTGGCCGAGCCGAGCGCGGTGCGGATGCCCTCGAAGTCGGCGGGCGTGAGCGTGGTGAGCGCGTCGAACTGGGCCACCAGGACGCGCACCACCGAGGGCAGCCGCTCCAGCCAGCCGGCCGCCGCGTCCGCCTCGCCGTCGCGCAGGGCGCGCGCCGCGGCGTCGAGGTGCCGCAGCACCAGGGCGAACCACAGCTCGCACGCCTGGTGGGTCACCAGGAAGAACATCCGTTCCGGCGAGCCCTCGTGCACGTGGGCGGACGCCAGCAGCGGCTCCAGCCGGAGGATGTCGCCGTACACCTGGTCGGTTTGCGGTGCGTCGGGCATGTCTTCCCGTCCCCGTCCGTGTGGAGAGTCAGTTCAAGCGGGCCGAGACGGCGTCCTTGAGGACGAGCCGCCCGTCCGTGAAGCAGAGCCGGTGCACCGGGATGTCCGACTCGAAGAGGTCGCCGTCGCGCGTGCGGTAGTGCTCGCACCGGGAACCGGGGGGCGCGGGCGGGCCGGCCACCTCGGTCACGGCCACCTGGCGCGCGGGCAGGAGCCCCGCGACGTCCGCGCGCGCCTGCCCGAGCGCGAGGCCGTCGAAGGTCCCGGGGGCGAGGACCGTGTCGTCGGTGGTGTCGGCGAAGTAGGCCATCATCAGGCTGAGCAGCACCACGACGGCGGCCAGCGGCGGCACCACGGCCGCGGCCAGGCCGCGGCTCCGGCGAGCCGGGGCGTCGCCCGGCGGCGGCGCCTTCGGCAGGTCGCGCCCGGTGCGCGGGAACCGGGCGCGGACGACGAACCCGCCGTCCCGGGCGCCGGAGTCGAAGGCGCCGCCGAGCCCGGCGGTGTGCTCGGCGAGGGCGGCCAACCCGCTGCCGCTGCCGCGCACGCGGTCCGGTCGCCCCGCGGGCGGCGCACCGGTGTGGACGGTGACGTCCGTGCCGTCGACGGCGGTGCGCAGCCGCACCCGCACCCGGGCCCCCGGCGCGTGCTTGCCGGCGTTGGTGAGCGCTTCGCGCACCACCAGGCGCACGGCCTGCTCCACCGGTTCCGGCGGCTGCTCCGCGCCGTCCCGGCGCAGCTCGACCGCCATGCCCGCCCGGCGCGCGGCGTCGACCATGGTCGCCACGTCGTCGGGCACCGGCGCGCGGGCCGCCACGTCGTCGGTGCCGTCGTCGGTGCCGCCGTCCGCGCGCAGCACGCCGATCACGTCGTGCAGGCGCTCGACCGCGCCCTGCGCCACCTCGCGCAGTTCGCGCGCCAGCTCGCGCACCCGGTCGTCCCGGGTGCCCGCCACCTCCAGCAGGCCCACGCGCATGGCGAGCAGGCTCAGGTCGTGGCCGAGCTGGTCGTGCATGTCCTGGGCGATGCGCCACCGCTCGCGCAGCCGGGCGCGCTCGGCGACCTCGCGCTGCCTGCGCTCCAGGTCCACCGCCCGCTGCCAGCCCGCGGCGACCAGGTCGCCCTGCACGCGCCGGTGGCGGCCGATCAGCCAGGGGGTGATGGACAGCGTCAGCAGCGGCACGGTGCGCAGCGCGGTCCCGGCGTCGGGCAGGACGAGCAGCGTCGCGGTGCCCGCCACGACGATCCCGGCGAAGGTGTAGAGCGCCCGCCGCTCACGGGCGTCGTGCCTGCCGACCAGGTAGGACAGTGCGAACAGGGCGGGGAGGAACCAGGCGTCGAGCACGCTCAGCGCGGCGACCGCGCCCAGCGCCGCCGGCGGCAGCGCGCGGACCAGCACGACGGCGGCGGCCAGCGGCACCAGGGCGGCGACCCGCCACTCCCAGGGCAGCGCCACCGGCCCGATCGGCGAGCCGAGCAGCACCAAGGCCGACAGCAGCGCCCAGAGCACCGCGTCGGCGACCGCTGCCCGTCGATCCCGGTACCGCGCGGCGACTCCGATCACGGGCCCGACCCTACCGGCCCCCGGTCCGGGAACCGTGCACGCTGTGCGACCATGCAGCCGCACCGGGTCAGCGCGGGAAATCGGGGGGTGGCCGTGATCAGGGTGGTCCTGGCGGACGACGAGGCGAGCGTGCGCGCCACCGTGCGGGCGATCCTGGAGACGGACCCGGGTGTCGAGGTGCTGGCCGAGGCGGCCGACGGCCGCGCCGCGGTGGACCTCGTGCTGCGGCACCGGCCCGACGTGGTGCTGCTCGACGTGCGGATGCCCGAGCTGGACGGGTTGTCCGCCGCGGCGGAGATCCGCCGCAGCGCCCCGGCCACCGCGGTGGTCATCCTCACCACCTTCGGCGAGGACGACTACATCTCCCGCGCCCTCGGCGACGGCGCCAGCGGGTTCCTGCTCAAGGCGGGCGACCCGCGCGAGCTGCTGGCCGCGGTGCGGGCGGTCGCCGACGGCGCGGCGTTCCTGTCGCCCCGCGTGGCGCGGCGGGTGATCACCAGGCTCAGCGGTGACCGGCTCTCCAGGTCGGTCGTCGCCCGCAAGCTCACCGACCAGCTCACCGCCCGGGAGCGGGAGGTGCTGGCGCTGCTGGCCGCCGGCCGGTCCAACGCCGAGATCGCCAGGGCGCTGTCCCTGGTCGAGGGCACGGTGAAGACGCACGTGAGTTCCATCCTGAACCGGCTGGGGGTGCGCAACCGGGTGGAGGCGGCGATCCTGGGCTACGAGGCGCAGCTCGTCGACGGGGACCGCTGACGCGCGCATCACGACCCGTTCAGGAACCGGCGCAGCCTGCGCAGCCCCTCGGCCGTCGTGGCCTCGTCGCGCACCAGGTTGAACCGCAGCCACCGCCTGCCCTCGGCGGGGTCGGCGAAGAACACCGTGCCGGGCGCGACCAGCAGGCCCGCCTCGGCCGCGAGCTTCCCCGCCAGCTCGTCGGAGGCCCAGCCGAGCCCGTCGACGCCCGCGAGCAGGAACCAGCCCCCCTCGGGTTCGACCACCCGGAGGCCGAGTTCGGTCAGCCCGGCGACCAGCTGCGCCCGCCGCGCCGCGGATTCCCGGGTCCCGCACGGCTCGCCGACCGGTCCGGCGGTGGCGAGCGCCTGCTGCAGCGGTGTGGCGGCGCCCAGGGTCAGCCTGGCGTGGACGCCGCGCAGGGCGGTCGTCAGCCGCTCGCCCGCGACCGCGTACCCGAGCCGCCACCCCGGGACGGCGCGCACCTTGGAGAAGCTGCCGACCACGACGGCCCGCTCGTCCGGACCGGCCAGCCCCAGCGGTGAGACGTGCTCGCGGCCGTCGAACGCGTACCGGTGGTAGACCTCGTCCGTCACGCACACCAGGTCCCGTTCCTCGCACAGCCGCAGCACGCCCTCGACCTCGGCCCGGGTGAACGCGCGCCCCGTGGGGTTGTGCGGCGTGTTCAGCAGGATCGCCCGGGTGCGCTCGGTGCAGGCGGCGGCGAGCGCGTCCGGGTCGAGGGTCCAGCCGGGACCTGCGAGCGGCACCGACCGGACCACCGCGCCCGCCAGCACCACGGCCCCGGGGTGGTTCTCGAAGGCGGGGTCCGGCACCAGCACCTCGTCGCCGGCGTCGGTGACCGCCAGCAGCGCGGCCAGCACGCCCTCGGTCGCGCCGCAGGTGATGGTCACCTCGCGGTCCGGGTCGACCGGCACGCCGCGTTCGCGCGAGAGTTCGGCCGCGACCACCTCGCGCAGCGCGGGCAGGCCCGCCGGGTCGGTGTACTGGTGGGCGCCCGAGCGCAGCGCCTCGTGGGCCGCGTCCGACAGGTCGGGCGCGGGGCCGCCGGGCGGGATGCCGAGGGCCAGGTCGACCACGTCGGAGCCGGTGGCCATGGCGAGCAGGCCGGGCAGGATCGGGACGGGCAGTCCCGCCGCCCGCCTGGAGATCATGCCGGGTCCCCGGCGGTGACCTCGTAGAAGGCGAAGCGGAACTCCACGTTGGGCTGGGCGTACACGCGCTCGCAGCGCAGGCCGGCGGCGGCGATGACGTCCAGCCACGCCTGCCTGCCCTGCGGGAAGCCCTGCTTGGTGAGCACGTGCGCCAGGTAGTACTCGGCGTCGCCCGCGTTGATCTGGAGTTCGGGTTCGGCCAGCAGGAGCACGCGGCCGGGCTTGGCCGCCAGCAGGGACCGGTACCGCGACAGCAGCTCGACCACCGCGTCCTCGCCGTCGCGGAACTGCTCGTGCAGCGCGCCCACGGCCAGGTAGAAGTCGCAGTCGGCGGCGTCGGCGGGCCAGGTGTCGGGCCGGAAGGCGTCGCCGACGACGAACCGGACGCGACCGCCGAGGTCGGTCCCGGCGAGGCGGCGCTCGGCCAGCGCGATGGCGTCCTCGGCGATGTCCAGGCCGATGGCGCGGAACTCCGGGTCGGTCCGCGCCATGTGCAGGGCGAGGCCGCCGGTGCCGCAGCCGAGTTCGAGCACCGAGTGCGCGTCGCGGCGGGCCATCAGGTCGCCGAGCAGCCGGGCCAGGAAGCTGATCGTCATCGGCTCGCAGCGGCGGCCGAGGGCCTCGGTGTCGCGCTCGACGTCGGTGCCGTAGTCGACCGTGCCGTCCAGCAGCCCGCCGATCCGGGCCAGGACCGGGCCGTACGCCTCCACGTAGAAGCCGAGCAGGGACTCGCCGACCTGCGAGAGCAGCACCGCCCCGCGGCCGGTCAGCCTCCACCGGCCGCCGTCCTCGCACCCCGGGGCGGGTTCGGCGCCCACCCACCGGATACCGTCGGACTCGACGACGCCGCGGATCTCCAGGTAGCGCAGGACGTTGCGCACCAGGTGCGGCACCCCGCCGGCCGGCACCAGGTCGGCCAGCGCCGTCCAGTCCTCTTCGGACAGCCGCTGCGCGATCCCGGCCCGGCCCAGGCCGACCAGGGTCGAGGCGAGCACGTGCTGGGCCGCCAGGTCCGGGACGCCCTCGCCGACGACGGGCTTCCACACCGCCTGCACGGCCGGGTCCTCGACCAGCACAGCTTCCGGGATCGTCACGTGCGCCCCTCCAAGTCTCGGGTCGAGCGGTGGATCGGGTGGTTCACCGGCACGCGGCGCGGATGGCCGCGCCCGCCGCCCGGGTGTCGAGGTCGCCCCCGAGGTCCGGGGTGCAGCGCGCCGCCTCCACGGTCTCCCGGACCGCCTCGCGCAGCGAGCGGGCGGGCCCGTCGTGCCCGAGCCGGTCGAGCAGCAGCGCGGCGCTGAGCACCGCGCCCACCGGGTTGGCCAGCCCGGTGCCCGCGATGTCCGGGGCGCTGCCGTGCACCGGCTCGTACAGGCCGGCGCCGGTCTCGGGGTTGAGGTTGGCCGACGCGGCGCAGCCCAGTCCCCCGCCGACCTCGGCGGCGAGGTCGCTGAGGATGTCGCCGTAGGAGTTGTTGGTGACGATCACGTCGAACGAGTCGGGGTCGCTCACCAGCCGCATCGCCGCCACGTCCACGTACAGGTGGCGGGTCTCCAGGTCGGGCCGGGTCCGCCGCTCCCGGTCCCAGCAGCGCTGCCAGAGGCCGCCCCCGCTCTCCACGGCGTTGGCCTTGTCCACCATGCACACCGAGCGGGTGGCCGCCGACAGCGCGAACCTCAGCACCCGCGTGACGCCCGCGTGCGTGCTGACCTCGGTGTCGACCGCGACCTCGGCGTCGGTGCCGGGGCGCAGGGCGCCGCCGATGCCGGCGTAGAGGCCCTCGGTGTTCTCCCGCACGATGGCGCAGTCGATGCCCCGGCGGGCCGGGTCGCGCAGCGGGCTGAGCCTGTCGTGCAGCAGCCGCACCGGGCGGTAGTTGGCGTACAGGTCGAGTTCGAAGCGCATCCGCAGCAGGACCCCGCGCCCGTACGCCGGGTCGGGGACCGAGGGGTGGCCGATCGCGCCGAGCAGCACGCCGTCCGCCGCGCGCACCCGGTCGAAGTCGGCGTCGGTCATCGCGGTGCCGTGCTCGCGGTAGGTCCGGGCGTTGACCCCGTCGAGCACGTCGAAGTCGATCCCCAGCCCCAGCTCGTCGACGGCGGCGACCGCCTCGGCGACGACCTCCGGTCCGATGCCGTCGCCGGGGACGACCGCGACGGTCGTCATCGGACCCCTGCCGGGCGCGGCGCCAGCCAGTGGGGGCGTCCTCGCTCGTACGCGGCGATGGCGTCCTCCTGGGACAGCGTCAGGTCGATCTCGTCGAGGCCGTCGAGCAGCAGCCGCCGGGCGTGCGCGTCCACGTCGAACGACCACCGCCGCTCGCGCAGCCGGACCTCCAGCGCGACGAGGTCGACGGTGACCGGCAGCGTCGGGTCGGCCTCCACCGCCGAGCGCACCTCGGTGACCGCGTCGGTGGGCAGCCGGACGGTGAGCAGGCCGTTCTTGAGGGCGTTGCGCTCGAAGATGTCGCCGAACCCCTCGGCGACGACCACGGCGAAACCCCAGTCGCGCAACGCCCACACCGCGGGCTCGCGCGAGCTGCCGGTGCCGAAGTTGCGCTCGGCGACCAGGACGGTGGCCCCGGCGTAGCGGGGCTGGTTCAGGACGAAGTCCTCCTCCTGCCGCCACTGCGCGAACAGTCCGGGCGCGAACCCGGTCTTGGTCAGCCTGCGGCAGTGGTCGCTGGGGATGATCTGGTCGGTGTCGACGTCGCTGCGGGCCAGCGGGACGGCGGTGCCGGTGTGCTCGGTCAGCGGGAGCACGGTTCCTCCAGGTCGGCGGGGGCGGCCAGGCGGCCGAGCACGGCGGTGGCCGCCGCCGTGGCGGGCGACACCAGGTGCGTGCGCGCCCGCGGGCCCTGCCTGCCCTCGTAGTTGCGGTTGGACGTCGACGCGCACCGCCGCTCGCCGCTCACCCGGTCGGAGTTCATGCCCAGGCACATCGAGCACCCGGAGAACCGCCAGGAGGCGCCCGCGGCGGTGAACACCTCGTGCAGGCCCTCGACCTCCGCCTGCGCCCGCACCGCCATCGAGCCGGGCACCACCAGCATCTCGGTGCCGGGTGCGAGCCGGCGGCCCCGCAGGACGTCGGCCGCCGTGCGCAGGTCCTCGATCCTGCCGTTGGTGCAGGAGCCGAGGAACACCATGTCGATGGGGATGTCGCGCAGGGGCGTCCCGGGGCGCAGGTCCATGTAGCGCAGGGCGCGCCGGGCGCTGTCGCGCTCGGGTTCCGAGGTGAACGAGTCCGGGTCGGGCACCACCTCGGACAGCGGGACGGCCTGCCCCGGGTTGGTGCCCCAGGTGACGAACGGGGTCAGCCCGGAGACGTCCAGGCGGACGGTGCGGTCGAACACCGCGCCCTCGTCGGTGGTCTGCGCGCGCCAGTGCGCCAGCGCGTCCTCCCAGGCCGCCCCGGTCGGCGCGCGTTCGGTGCGCTCCAGGTAGGCGAAGGTCGTGTCGTCCGGGGCGATCATCCCGGCCCGCGCGCCCGCCTCGACGCTGAGGTTGCACATGGTCATGCGGGCTTCCATGGACAGCTCGCGCACCGGGTCGCCGCGGTACTCGATGACGTGCCCCGCCGCGTCGTTGGCGCCGACCTCGGCCAGCAGCGCCAGCATCATGTCCTTCGCGGTGACGCCGGCGGGTGCCCGCCCGGTGAACTCGACGGCCATCGTCCTCGGCCTGCGCAGCGCCAGCGTCTGGGTGGCCAGCACGTGTTCGAGGTCGGTGGTGCCGATGCCGAACGCGAGCGCGCCGAACGCGCCGTGCGTGGAGGTGTGGCTGTCGCCGCAGACCACGGTCATGCCGGGGTGCACCACCCCCAGCTCCGGGGCGATGACGTGCACCACGCCCTGGGCGCGGTCGCCGTGGCGGAAGAGCTCGATGCCGTGCTCGGCGCAGTTGCGGCGCAGGGTCTCCAGCTGTTCGACGCTGACCGGGTCGGTGATCAGCAGGGTGTGCGTGGGGACGTTGTGGTCCTCGACGGCCAGGGTCAGCCCCGGCGCGCGCACCCGGCGCCCCTCGGTCCGCAGCCCGTCGAACGCCTGCGAGGAACTGGCTTCGTGCACCAGGTGCAGGTCGATGTAGATCAGGTCGGCGCCGTCGCCCGCGGTGGTGACGACGTGGGCGTCCCAGACCTTCTGCGCCATCGTCCTCGGTGTCACGAGCGCGCCACCGCTTCCAGCTCGGCGGTCACCCGCGCGCGCAGCGCGTCGAGCTCGTCGCACTCGGCCCCGGCGCGGGCCGCGACCAGCTCCTGGTACAGCCGTTCGACCAGCTCGTCGTCGTCGGCCCGGCCGAGGTCGGCGAGGAGGTGGCGCACGATCGTGCGGCCGGAGTGCCTGCCGACCAGCAGCCGCCGCCGCCTGCCGAACCGGGCCGGGTCGACGAGTTCGTAGGTGGCCGGGTTCTGCAGGATGCCGTGCTGGTGGATGCCCGCCTGGGTGGCGAAGGCGTTGTCCCCGAAGACCGCCTTGTTCCTGGGCGTCTGGAGGCCGATGGTCTCCGCGAGCCGCAGGTACGAGTCGTAGAGGCGGTCGAGGGCGATGCCGGTGGAGAGGCCGAGGGCGTCGCCCTTGACCGCGAGCACCGCCGCCACCTCCTCCAGCGGGGTGTTGCCGGAGCGCTCGCCGATGCCCGCGAGGGTGGTCTGCACCTCGTCCGCGCCGGCGAGCACGGCCGCCAGGGCGTTGGCCAGCGACAGGCCGAGGTCGTCGTGGCAGTGCGTGGAGAGCGTGATGTCGGCGGGCAACCACCGGCGCGCCGCGGCGAAGAGCGACGCGTACTCGTCGGGCGTCGCCGACCCGGTCGTGTCCGCCATGCCGATGGTGGTGGCACCCGCCTCGACCGCGTCGCAGACCAGGGCCTTGACGAAGTCGCGGTCGGCGCGGCTGGCGTCCTCCACGCAGAACGCGATGTCGGTCGCCCCCAGCGACTTCGCGTACCCCACGGCGTCGCGGCCCTCGGCGCGCGCCTGCTCGCGGGTGATGCCGCGCTTGTGCTCCAGGTGCAGGTCGCTGCCGGTGCCGCAGACGGCGACCTGGTGGCGGGGGTGGATGCCCGCGGCGGACGCCGACGCGTCGATGTCCTGGCGCGAGCACCGGTTGAAGGTGGAGAACCGGGCGGTGGTCAGGGCGTCGGCGATCAGCCCGGCGGCCACGAAGTCCGCCGGGGACGACGCGGGGAACCCCACCTCGATCACGTCCGCGCCGAAAGCCTCGGACTCCAACGCGTACCGCAGCTTGTCCTCCGGCGACATCGCGTTGCCCGGCGCCTGCTCACCGTCGCGCAGAGTGGCGTCGAAGACCGCGATCCTCCTGTGCCGGCTTTCGTTGTTACCGCTCACTCGGCCCTCCGTCCCGACGGTTCGCCGAACCGCCAGCAGTGCTCGGTGTCTGCCCCCGCCGGTCTCATCCCAGCGCACCCCGCGACCGCGCACCACGCCTTTAAGGCACCCGCGAAACTCGCTGCCCGGCGGGCGTCGGCGCGGGGACCTGCGGGGGTGACGCGAAGTCCTCGCCCAGCAGCGCGATGCCGAGCGTGGTGATGCAGTGCACGACGGTGTTGCGGTGCCGGCGGGTGGTGATCAGCCGGGCCTCGCGCAGCACACCGGTGTGCTGGCTGACGCAGGCCGAGGAGATGCCGAGGAGCTGGGCCAGCTCGCCGGTCGTGCAGCCGGTCCTGGTCTCGCGCAGCAGGCGCGCCCTGGTGCGGCCGACGAGCGGCCCCAGGGACTCGCGCACGAGCGCGCGGGTGCCCCACAGGCCCGCGGCGGCGTCGGCGGTGGGCGTCGCGGAGAACGCGAGCGCCACCTGGCCGCCGGGGGACGGGGGGCGGACGAGCACGGCGGGTCTGCCGGTGAGGAACAGCGACGGCGCGAGCACGATGCCCGCACCCCCGAGGTGGATGTCCTCGTCGTCGTCGGAGGGCACCTCCAGCACCGGCGGGCACCAGCGGATCGCCGGGTGCAGCGTGGCGAGCAGGCTCGCCACGCCCCCCGAGAGGAGCGTGCGCCCGTGCGCGTCGCGCTCGCCCGCGAGGTAGGCACTGATGCCCGGCCAGTAGGGCTGGATCGCCCGCCGGTCGAGTTCGCGCACCACGGCGGGCAGCGCGTCGCGGGCCGCGCCGGTCCCGGCGGTGGCCGCGACGCCGCTCACCAGCCGCACCAGGTCGGCGGTGCGCGCCGCCCTCGCCGCGCCCTGCACGGCGTCGTGGTGCGCGCCCAGGTGCACGGCGAGCCGGTGGTGCCACGGCCCGAAGTGGGCGGCGGCTCCCCTGGCGATCATGCTCAACGCGAAGACGGCCTCGGCCTCGTGGCCGAGGGTGCTGACGACGTGGACCCTGGCCAGGTCCTCGGCGTTGAAGTGGATCCGCTGCACGTTACCTCCCCGATCCGGCACAGCGATGGGCGGTGGCGCCGCACGGCGCGTCACCGCGGGGGTTGCCGGGAGCGTCAGCCGGCGGGACGCACCCAGCGCAGGCCGTCCGCCGAGGGCACCAGGCCGCCCTGGAACAACGGCGTCTGCGGACCGCTGTCCTCCCCGAGTTCGGCCAGCGCCTGCAACTGGGCACCCTCCTGGAGGGACGCGCTCACGACCTTGGCGCGCAGCAGCGGGTTGGCGCCCTCGCCGCCGTCGACCGCGGCGGCGACCGCTTCGGCCAGGCCGCCGGCCGGGGCGCGGACCCCGCTGTCGCCGGAGGCGATCCCCCCGACCAGCTCGACGAACGCCTCACCCTCGGACGCCTGGGCCCCGGTGATCCGCTTGGCGTTCCAGAAGTAGGAGTCGCGCTCCTGGTGCAGGTCGTAGAAGGCCACCAGGAACTCGTGGAACAGCCCGAACTCGCGGCGGTAGCGGGCCTCGAACTCGCCGAACGCGACGTCCTCGGGCACCTCGTCCGCGAGCACGCTGTTGAGGGACCGGGCGGCGAGCAGGCCGCTGTAGGTCGCGAGGTGGACGCCGGAGGAGAACACCGGGTCGATGAAGCACGCCGCGTCACCGACCAGGGCCATGCCCGGTCGCCAGAACGCCTCCTTGTCGTAGGAGTAGTCCTTCCGCACGCGGACCAGGTCGTAGGGCGCCTCGGTGGCGCGCGGCGTCCCGGCGAGCATCTCCGCGACGGCCGGGCAGCGGTCGATGGCCGCCAGCCAGCCGCGCTCCGGGTCGGCCTGGACGTCGCCCGCGCGGTCCGCGGCGAGCACGACGCCGACGCTGGTCAGGTCGTCGCGCAGCGGGATGTACCAGATCCACCCCTCGTCGAAGGCGACGGAGAAGATGTTGCCGCTGTTGGGGGCGGGCAGCCGTCGCCCACCCGCGAAGTAGCCGAACACGGCGATGTTGCGGAAGTACGGCGAGTACTGCCGCGCGCCGCCCACCTCGCGGTGCAGCCTGCTGGTGTTCCCGGAGGCGTCGATCGTGTACCGCGCGCGCACCGCGACCTCGGTGCCGTCCTGGTCGGTGTACTCGACACCCGTCACCCGGTCGTCCTCGGTCAGCACGCGGCGGACGGCACACCCCTCGCGGACCTCGACGCCTTCCGCCGCGGCGTTGCGCAGCAGGATCTCGTCGAACCGCGCGCGCTCGACCTGGTAGGCGTAGGACGTGGGACCCGCCATGCGCGGGGAAAGGGCGAACGAGAAGTCCCACGGTTCGGGCGAAGCGCCCCACTTGAACGTGCCGCCGCGCTTGCGCGGGAAACCGGCGTTCGCCAGTTCGTCGGCGACGCCGAGGATGCGGCAGACGCCGTGCACGGTGGCGGGCAGCAGGGACTCCCCGATCTGGTACCGGGGGTGGTGGTCCCGTTCCAGGAGCAGCACCCGGTGGCCCTGCCTCGCGACCAGCGCCGCGGTCGTCGACCCGCCGGGCCCGCCGCCCACGACGACGACGTCGAAATCCTCTTCCCGGTCTCCGCCCGTCATGCTCCCTCAATTCCGGTGTCCGCAATCATGGGTATTCACCACATCGTCGCCTTGCCCCACGACCGGCCCGAATAGGGTTGACGATCACCGACCACAGGAATGTCGGTCGCCCCCACGCACCAGCCTCTCGGCCGGCACGAACCACGACCCGGCTTCCATTGACCGGGCTCATCTTGCAAGAGCTTCCGCGAAGGTGTCAACCACCCCGAAGTATCGGCCGTATGGCGTACCCGGGGTGGTTCGATCGGCACCCCACCTGCGAAGTCACCCCGAAAAGCCCGACATCCCGACAAGGCGGGAGTGGCGGGGAACGTCATTCACCGAGCGAATTGCCCGCACGCCGGAAGAGGTGCCCCGGGAATGCTCTCCGACCGCACCGACCTTACGCAGCCGAGACTCGGGGAAAGCGCGGACAGCCATCCCGCACCGAAGAACCGGCAGCCGGAGCCCGCCTTGCCGACGCGGTTCCCGATCACACCGGAATGCGGGAACCGGGAGGGTGCGGACACCACGCGTCGCGAAAAACGCGAAAGCACGTCGACGACCGCACTCGTGGTCCCGGCGGCCGACGAACCGCGGGATCACGACACCCCGGCGGCCGACCGCCACTACCGCGACGACTCATCGACCCCGGACCGGGTCACCACGCGCACGAGCCGCCCCTTTCACCACCGCGGTTCCGCACCGGGACGCGGTCGGCCCGCACCGGTATTCCGGGGCCCCGTTCCGTTTCGCGTTCTCCCACCGGCCACGCCGAACGCGGCAGTGCACCTCAAAGGGGAAAGGGAGACGACACCGGGAACCGGAAACGCGCTCACCCGGTGTTCGAGCACGGACGGGAGCGGATCACCGCACCTCGGACCCGATCGGCCGGGTCGAAGCGTCACCGACGGGCGCTCTCCGCCGCTCGGGCGGTGACTCAAAGGAACGATCAAGGCACCCCGGGTGACGGTCGATGCCCGTCCCCCGACCGCCACCGCACAGGCCGCCGTCGGGGTCAACCCCTGGAAGCAGGGTCGGCAATGCTCACGTTGAGTCGACCGCAGACCTCGTCGCGCTACCCCGATCGGGGTGCCAACCTGTCGCCCCGCCCCGTCGACACCACTGTCGAGCCATCTTCTGACCCGAATGGGCGATCTGACCGCGGGGTGCGGGACCGAATCCCGATGTCGCGGTCGTGACCGGCCCGGTGGACGACCGCCGTTCGCCACCACGTCCTCAGCAACCCCCGGACCCGCGGCCGTTCAAGCCGCGCCCCGGGCGTCCGGCCCGCACTTCCCGGGTCGAGCGACGCGGCGACGGGCCCGGCGACCGCAGCCGGAATTCCGAGCGGATTTCCCCGCGACGGTGACACGGCGGTGCCGCCGACGCTGAAGGCGGTGTTCGCCGGACGCCGGGTCCCGCACCCGATCTCCCCGCGGACGAACTGCGGCCGTCTTTCCGCCAAGACCGGGTTCCGACCCGGTCACCGGTACCGATTCGGACTTCCGACCATCCTGTGATCCGCTTCCGGGCACGACAGCGGAGAAGGCGGGTCCCCGGTTCACGTGGTGGTGGAGCACCCGCCCCGGATCATTCAGCTCGGCCGCGTGCCGACAGGGGCAACCACGTCTTCCTCCCCGGAGAACCGGAGAGGTCCGGACACGGATGACGACTCCGCGGAGCGGGCATGCCGATCGACCGGGGGCCGTCGTGGCGACCACCGGCCGATCGCGAACCGGCGTCCCTTACCGCCGGTCGACGCGCATTCCGGGGACGGGACCCCGGCGACCCACCCGTGAAATCGACCGCGAGAACGGGGAAACCCGGTCGGGAAGCGAATTCGGGCGCGATCCCCCGGTGCGCGGTGTTCTTCCGCCGCCGGTGCCCGGTTATGGGCACCGGCGGTCAGGTGCGGGCGTTCCGGCTCCCGGTCAGGCGTCGCGGCGCTTGAGCAGCACCCCGCCCGCGACTACGGCGGCGACCGCCCACGCCACGAGCACGACGACCGCGGTGCCCGGTCCGTACGGCTCCACGGCCCGGTCGATCAGGTACCCGCCGGCCGACAGCGGCAGGTACTGGCCCATGGTGTTGAGGATGGCGCTGTCCACGGCCTGGAACGCGGCGGGCAGGCCGAACACCGCCAGCAGGGCGATCGCGAAGGTGCCCGCGGTGCTGCGGATGATGAAGCCGAGCCCCATGCTGAACACGCCGAGCGAGGTCAGGTAGACGGTGACCGCGAGGACGTCGCGCACGACGTCGTCGACGCCGCCGCTGCGGTACGGGCCGAGCGCGATCCAGGCGATGCCGTCCCCGAGCAGGCCGAACACGATCCCGGCCGCCGCGCACACGACGGTGACGACCGTCGTCTTCGCCGTGATCACCCGGCCCCGCTTCGGCACCCACTGGAGGGTCGAGCGGATGCTGCCGGTCTGGTACTCCGAGCACACGGCGATGATCGCCAGCGCGATGATGGCGAACTGCACGAGCTGCAACCCGGAGACGCCCACGCTGCCCACCGGGACCGAGCCGGGCGGCTCGTTCTCGGCCTGGACCTGGAGCCGGGTGGCCAGCGCGATCACGGCGGTGAAGGCGGCCAGCAGGAGCGTCGAGGCGATCAGGGTCCACCACGTCGAGCGCAGCGTCCAGAACTTGCTCCACTCCGACGACACCGCGCCGGGGAACCCGCCGCCGCTCGGCGCGGGCAGTTCGGCGTTCGACGCCCTGCTCCGCGAGCGCTCCGCCGGGGGAGCGACGTTGTCCGCCATGTTCAGACCTGCGCTTCCGTGTTCGCGGCGCCCCTGGACGGCGCGCCGTACTCGACGCTGGCGCCGGTGATCTCCATGTACGCCTCCTCCAGCGAGGCTTCGACGACCCGCAGCTCGTGCAGCCGCACGCCGTGCTCGAAGGCGAGGTCGCCGATCTCGGCGACGGCGCTGCCCGCGACGGTGATGCTGTCGGCGGTCTCCGCGGTGACGGTGAACGAGTGGTGCAGCAACTGCTCGCGCAGCCGGCCGAAGTGGGCGGGATCGGGCACCCGCACCCGCACGGCGGTGGCGGAGCTGTTGCCGATGATCGACTCGATGGGCCCCTCGGCGATGAGCTTGCCCTTGCCGATGACGACCAGGTGGTCGGCGGTCAGCTGCATCTCGCTCATCAGGTGGCTGGACACGAAGACCGTCCGGCCCTCGCCGGCCAGCTCGCGCACCAGCTCGCGCACCCAGCGCACGCCGTCCGGGTCGAGGCCGTTGACCGGCTCGTCGAGGATGAGGATGTCGGGGTCGCCCAGCAGCGCGCCGGCGATGCCCAGCCGTTGCCCCATGCCGAGGGAGAACTCACCCGCCCGCTTGCGCGCCACCTTCTCCAGGCCGACGATCTCCAGCACCTCGTCGACCCGCGACAGCGGGATGCCGTTGCTGCGGGCCATCGCGATCAGGTGGCTGCGGGCCCGGCGGCCGGGGTGCAGCGACTTCGCGTCGAGCAGGGCGCCCACGCGCCGCAGCGGGTGGCTGAGCGCCGCGTAGGGCTTCCCGTCGATCAACGCCCGGCCCTCGGACGGGCTGTCGAGCCCGAGGATCATGCGCATGGTGGTGGACTTGCCGGAACCGTTGGGCCCCAGGAAGCCGGTGACCCGCCCCGGAGCGATCTCCAGGTCCAGGTCGTCTACCGCCACGGTGTCCCCGTAGCGCTTCGTCAGCCCGCTCAGCGTGATCAAGGAACCCCTCCGTCGATGATGTCGTGATCGAGGTTAGGGACTGCACGCGGCCGATCCATCGGTCGTAAGCAGCACTCGACCGGGACTTTCGACAGAGACCGTTCGGGTGATCGACAACGCCGACGACGCCGACGGCCCCGGCGGCGCGGTGCCGTCGGGGCCGTCTGTGCCGTCCGGGCCTCTGGGCCTCTGGGCCTCCGGGCGGGGTCGTTCAGTCGGCCGCCGTCTTCTCCATCGCCTCGACCAGGCTGCGCGGGCGCATGTCGGTCCAGGTGCGCTCGATGAAGTCCAGGCAGGACTGCCGGTCGGTTTCCTGGAGCGCCACCGACCACCCTGCCGGCACGTCGGCGAAGGTCGGCCACAGCGAGTACTGCCCCTCGTCGTTGACGAGCACGGCGTACCGGCCGTCGGGGTCCTCGAACGGGTTGGTCACCGCTGTCATCCCTCCCTGTCGGTCCCGGCCCTGGCGGCCAGGACACGGCTGATCTCGTCGACCGCCCGTTCGACGGTCATCAGGTCCTCGTGGCCGCCGGGCACGGGGTGCTCGGCGAGCCGCCCGCCCGTGAGGCCGCGCCACGCCCCCGCCGACCACCTCGGGTCGTCCCGCCGGGCGGTGTCCTCGGCGGTGAACACCACGACGTCGCCGTCGAACGGGTCGAGCCGCACGTCGCGGGTGAGCCTGCTGGTGTTGACGAACACCGCCGACGCGGACCGGGGGTCCCCGCCGGGCAGGTGCCCCATCGGGTGCCCGAGGTCGGCCAACCGGGCGGCGAGGTCCGCCGCGCCGCGGTCGTCGAGGGTCCGGGGGTCCACGCCCAGGTCACCGGCGAGCTGCGCGTACGCCTCGTCCTCCGACCACTCCCCCACCCCGCCCGGAGCGGGTGGGTAGGCGTCGACGAGGGCGAGCAGCTCGACCCGCTCCCCGGCGGCGCGCAGGGCGGTCGCGACGCGGTGGGCCAGCAGCCCGCCGGACGACCAGCCGAGCAGGCGGTACGGCCCGTCCGGGTGGGCGGAGCGGATCACCGCGACGTAGTCGGCCACCATCTCCTCGACGGTGGCGGCGGGGTCCTCGCCGAGGCGCAGCCCCCTGGCCTGCACGGCGTACACCGGGCCGGTCGACCGGCGGGCCAGCGGGCCGTAGCACCACCCGAGCCCCAGGCCCGGGTGCAGGCAGAACAGCGGCGTCCCGGTGCCCTCGGCGCGCAGCGGGAGCAGGACCTCCAGCGGGTCGGACGGGCCGCCCGCGCGCTCGGCGAGCGCCGCCGGTGTCGGCGCGACGAACAGGTCCCGGATGGACACCTCGCGCCCCAGCGCCTCCCGCACCCGGCCCACCAGGTCGGTGACCAGCAGCGAGTGGCCGCCCAGCTCGAAGAAGTCGTCGTGCACGCCGACGTCGGGCAGGTCGAGCGCGGCGGCGAAGCACGCGCACAGCGCCTCCTCCACCGGGGTGCGGCTGCGCCGGTCCGCCCGCGCCACGGGTGCGGGTTCGGGCAGCGCCGCCCGGTCGACCTTGCCGTTGGGGGTCAGCGGGAGGGCGTCCACGAGCACTACCCGGTCCGGGACCAGGTAGCGGGGCAGCGTGGCGAGCAGGTGGGCCCGCAGGGCGGGCGCCGTGGCGGTGGAGCCCGGCGCCGGCACCGCGTACGCGGCCAGCCGCCGGTCGGTGGGTGTGCGCTGCCACACCGCGACCGCCGCCTCGGCGACGTCCGGGTGCGCCGCCAGCGCGGCCTCGACCTCCGCCGGTTCGACCCGGAAGCCGCGGATCTTGACCTGCTCGTCCACCCGGCCGACGAACTCCAGCACCCCGTCGGGACGCCACCGGCCCAGGTCGCCGGTGCGGTACATCCGGGTCCCGGGCGCGCCGTGCGGGTCGGCGACGAACCGCTCGGCGGTGAGCGCACGCGCGCCGTGGTAGCCGCGGGCCAGCGCGGGTCCCGCGATGAACAGCTCGCCCGCGGCGCCCGGCGGCACCGGCCGCAGCGCCGGGTCGAGCACGTAGATCCGGGAGTTGCGGAACGGCCTGCCGATCGGCACCCGGCCGGTGTCGGCGGGGTCGCACCGCCACCAGGTGACGCCGATGGTGGCCTCCGTGGGGCCGTACCCGTTGACCATCAGCCGGTCCGCGGCCCAGCGGGCGACCAGCTCGGGCGGGCACACGTCACCGCTGACGGTGAGCGTGACCCCGGGCGCGAGGCCGCCGTCGGGCAACCCGGCCACCACCGCGGTCGGCAGCGCGACGTGCGTGACCCGGTGGCGTGCCGCGAACGCGGCCAGCGCGGCCCCGGTCGGGCGCTCGTCGGGCGCCAGCACGACCGCCGCGCCGCTGAGCAGGCCGCCGAAGACGTTCCAGAGCGAGGCGTCGAAGCTGGAGGACACCAGTTGCAGCAACCGGCTGCGCCCGGACACGCCGAAGTGCTCGGTCTGCTCCTTGACCAGGTCGACCACGCCGGCGCAGGTCAGCACCACGCCCTTGGGCCTGCCCGTGGAGCCCGACGTGTAGATGGTGTACGCCGCGTTGTCCACCCGCGGCGGCGCCGGCACGTCCGCGTCGGTCAGCGGCTCACCGGACCGCCCCGCCAGGTCAGAGACGACGGCGGGGTCGTCGAGCGCCACGACGGGCGCGTCGCCGTGCGCCCCGCGCCGGGCCCACCCGGTGGTGGTCAGCACGAGCACGGGGTCCGCGTCGGCGAGCATGAAGGCCACCCGGTCGGGCGGGTAGCCGGGGTCGACGGGCAGGTAGGTGGCCCCGGAGGCGAACACCGCGAGCAGCGCCACCACCCAGTCCGGGGAGTGCGGCAGGGCCACCGCGACGGGTCGTTCCGGTGCGGCGCCGCGCTCCACCAGCAGCCGGGTCAGCCGGTTGACGGCCTCGGACAGCTGTCGGTAGGTCAGCTCCACCTGGTCGCCGTCGTCGTGGACCAGGGCGACCCGGTCGGGCACGCGGGCGGCGGTGGCGGCGAACAGCGCGGGGACGGTGGCGGGCGAGGTGGTCGGGTCGACCGGGTTCCAGGTGTCGAGGACGAGGTCCGCCTCGCCGGGTTCGAGCAGGTCGACCTCGCCGACGCGCAGTCCGGGCGCGCGGGTGAGCCGGTCGAGCACCACCAGCAGGCGGCGGCCGAGCAGCTCGGCGGTGTCCTGCCGGAACAGGTCCGTGCGGTACTCCACGACGCCGTGCAGCGGCGGGTGCTGGACGCCGGTGCCCCGGTGCGGGGAGAAGCCGAACGCGAGGTCGAACTTGGCGACCCCGGTGTCCACCGGCACGGCCTCGGCGGAGAGCCCGTCGAGGAACTCGGCGCCCGCGTCGGGCCCGGTGGTGTTGTCGAGCGTGAGCAGCACCTGGAACAGCGGGTGCGCGGCGGTCGAGCGGGTCGGGTTGAGCAGCTCCACCAGCCGTTCGAAGGGCACGTCCTGGTTGTCGTAGGCCGCGAGGTCGACCGCGCGGACCCTGGCCAGCAGCTCGGCGAAGGTGGGGTCGCCCCGCAGGTCGGTGCGCAGCACGAGCGTGTTGGCGAAGAACCCGATCAGGTCGTCGAGGGCGTCGTCGGTGCGGCCGGCGATCGGCGTCCCGAACGGGATGTCCTCGCCCGCGCCCATCCGGCGGAGCACGACGGCCAGGGCGGCCTGGAGCACCATGAAGGTGGTCGCCCGGTGGTCGCGGGCCACGCCCGCGATCCGCGCGTGCAGCTCGGCGGGCACGGTGAAGCCGACCGCGTCGCCGCGCGGCGAGCCGATGGCGGGCCGCGCGTGGTCCAGCGGCAGGTCGAGGTGTTCGGGCAGGTCGCGCAGGGTCGTGCGCCAGTGGTCGAGCTGGCGGGCGAGGGGACTCGCGGGGTCGTGCGCGCCCTGGAGCAGGTCGTGCTGCCACTGCGCCCAGTCCGCGTACTGGACGGGCAACGGCGTCCGGTCCGGGGCCCGGCCCGCCCGCCTGGCCGCGTAGGCCCGGCCGAGGTCGGTCAGCAGCGGCCTGCGGGACCACCCGTCGGCCGCGGTGTGGTGCACCACGAGCAGCAGGACGTTGTCCGCCGGCCCGAGGGAGAACAGGCCGGTGCGCAGCGGGGGTTCGGCGGCCAGGTCGAAGGGGACGGCCGCGGCGGCGGCGAGGTCCTCGGCCAGCCGCTCGGCCGAGGTGGCGGTGACGGGCAGCGGCGGCACGGCCTCGTGTGGCGCCAGGACCACCTGCCGGGGTTCGCCGCCGTCGCCGACCAGGGTGGTGCGCAGCGACTCGTGCCGCTCGACCAGGTCCGCCAGCGCGGCGCGGAGCGCCGCGAGGTCCGGTTCACCGCGCAGGCGCAGGGCGACCGGGACGTTGTAGGTGGACGAGGGTCCTTCCATCCGGTCGAGGAACCACAGCCTGCGCTGCGTCGACGACAGCGGGACGGGCCGGTCGTGGCCCCGTGGCCGGATCGCCGGCCTGTTCCCGACCTCGGTGTCCAGTGCCGCCGCCAGGCCGGCGGGCGTGGGCGAGTCGAAGACGCTGCGGAGCTCGACCTCGACGCCGAGCACCGACCGGACCCGGCTGACCAGCCTGGTGGCGGACAGGGAGTGCCCGCCGAGGTCGAAGAAGTTGTCGTCCACGCCGACCGCGGGCAGGTTGAGCAGGTCGGCGAACAGCCCGCACAGGACCTCCTCGCGGGGTCCGCGGGGCGACCTGCCCGCCACCCGGACGTGCCGGTCGGGCCGGGTCTCCGCGAGGGCGCGGCGGTCGACCTTCCCGTTCGGGGTCAACGGGAACGCGTCGACGAGCTCGATCGTGTCGGGGATCGCGTAGTCCGGCAGCACGGCGGACAGCGCGTCCCGCAGCTCCCGCAGCACCGGTGTGGCGCCCGGGGCGGGCAGCACGTGGGCGACCAGGCGGACGCCACCGGTGTCCTGGACGGCGACCACCACGGCCGCGGCGACGCCGGGCCGCGCGGCCAGCGCGGCCTCGACCTCACCCGGCTCCACCCGGAAGCCCCGCACCTTGACCTGGTCGTCGGCCCGGCCGACCCAGGTCAGCTCGCCGTCGCCGGCCACCCGCA
This sequence comes from Saccharothrix sabaoui, assembly GCF_051756985.1. Classification (NCBI taxonomy): domain Bacteria; kingdom Bacillati; phylum Actinomycetota; class Actinomycetes; order Pseudonocardiales; family Pseudonocardiaceae; genus Saccharothrix; species Saccharothrix sabaoui. The sequence goes on along the minus strand of NZ_JBPKJK010000022.1, from coordinate 32,550 downwards.
CCACGTCCCCGGTGCGGTACATCCGCCCACCGGGCGGCCCGAACGGGTCGGCGACGAACCGCTCGGCGCTCAGCCCCGGTCGGCCCCGGTAGCCGCGCGCGAGCCCCGTGCCCGCGAGGTACAGGTGCCCGGTCCCGCCGGGCGGGACCGGGCGCAGCGCCGAGTCGAGCGTGTACGCGCGGGCGTGCGCCGCGGGCGTGCCGATCGGCACGACCTCGGGCACGGCCGTAGCGGCGCGCGCGGTGTAGGTCGTGGCGTACGACGTGGCCTCGGTGGGGCCGTAGGCGTTGGTGAGGACCAGGTCCGGGCACGCGTCGAGCACGGCCCGCACCGCCGGGCGCGCGACCTGCTCTCCGCCGACCCACAGCTGCCGCAGGGAGCGCGGCAGGGCCGGGCCCGCCTCGACCAGCACGGGCAGCATGGCCGCGGTCAGGCACGCGCCGGTGACGCGCTCGGACTCCAGGAGGCGCACCAGCGCGGCCGGGGACAGCTCGTCGGGCGGCGCGAACACGACGGTGCCGCCGGTGAGCAGGCAGGGCCACACCTCGTTGGTGGCGGCGTCGAAGGCGTGCGGCGACTGCGCCAGGACCCGTTCGCGGGCGCCGTCGACCCAGGAGTGGTCGCGTGCCAGGTCGACGACGGCGCGGTGGGTGACGGCCACGTTCTTCGGCCCGCCGGTCGAGCCGGAGGTCTGCATGAGGCAGGCGAGCTGGTCGGGCAGTGGACGCGCGGCCGGCTCGGGCAGCGACGCGCCGTCGTCGGGGCCCAGGACGGCGACGCCGAGCGCGTCCGCGCGGGCGGCGGAGGCGTCGTCGGAGAGGAGCAGGCGCACGCCGGCCCCGGCGAGCACGCGGCGGAGCCGGTCGTCGGGGTGGGCCTGGTGCAGCGGCAGGTAGGCGCCGCCCGCCTTGAGCACGGCGAGTTCGGCCACGACGACGTCCGGCCCGCGCCGCATGAGCAACGCCACCGGGTCCTCCGGCCCGACCCCCGCCGCGACCAGCCTGCGGGCCAGCCGGTCCGCCCGCGCGTCGAGTTCGGCGTAGGTCAGGTCGAGGCCGTCGGCGCGCAGTGCGACCGCGTCCGGCGTGGCGGCGGCGACCCGGGCGAACACCGCGGGCACGCTCGTGCCGGGCGCGCCCGCCGCGTCGGGGGCGGCCGCCTCGCGGTCGGTCACCTCGCGGTCGGCTGTCTCACGGCCGGCCACCTCGCGGTCGGCCAGGTCGAGGTCGCCGACCGGGCGTCCCGGGTCGTCGAGCATCCTCTCCAGGACCCGCGCCAGCCGCCTGGCCACGGAGTCCGCGGTGGCCTCGTCCACGACGTCGGGGCGGTGGTCGAGGCGCAGGAGCAGGCGTGGGCCGGGGACGGCGACGAGCCCGAGCGGGTAGTGGGTGCTGTCCTGCCCGCTGATCCCGAGGACCCGCGTCCCCGAGCCGCCGGGGACGACCGCGCCGCCGCCGTCGTGCGGGTAGTTCTCGAAGACGGTCATGGTGTCGAACAGCTCGCCCGCGCCGACGACCCGCTGCACCTCGGCGAGCCCGAGGTGCTCGTGCGGGATGAGCGCGCCGTGCTCCCGGTGCACGCGGTCAAGCAGCGCGCCCACCGGCTCGGCGGGGTCGAGGCGCACGCGCGCCGGCACCGAGTTGATGAACAGCCCGATCATCCGGTCCACGCCGGGCACCTCGGGCGGGCGCCCGGACACGGTCGTGCCGAACACGACGTCGTCGCGGTCCAGCAGGCCGCCCAGCACCACGGCCCACGCGGCCCGCACGACGGTGGCCGCGGTCAGCCCCCGCGCCCGCGCCACGTCGCGCAACGCCGCGGTCCGGTCCTCGTCGAGGGCGAACTCCACGCGCCGGGGGCGCACCGGGACCCGCGTCACGCCCGGCGCGGCGAGCAGCGTCGGGCGGGTCAGGTCCCCCAGCGCGGCCCGCCACGCCGCGCGCGCCGCCTCCTGGTCGCGCCCCGCCAACCAGCCCAGGTAGGCGCGGTACGGGGTGACCGGGGGCAGCGGGTGGCGGGGTCCGCGGGTGTAGAGGGTGAACAGCTCGTTGAGCAGCACGGGCACCGACCAGCCGTCGAGCAGCAGGTGGTGGTAGGTCAGCACCAGGCGCCACCGCGTCCCGGGCATGCGCACGACGAGGAGCCGCAGCAGGGGCGGGTCGGCCAGGTCGACGCCCTCGGACCGGTCCTCGTCCAGCAGGCGCTCCAGCGCGGCGCCCGCGTCCGGTTCGGCGCCGAGGTCGACCTCGCGCAACCGGCCCGCGGCCTCGGCGGGCACGACCTGGACCGGTCGGCTCAACCCCTCGTGCCGGATGCCGACGCGCAGCGTGCTGTGCCGGGCCAGCAGCGCGTCGAGCGCCGCGCGCAGCGCGTCCGTCGACAGCGGCCCCTCGCCCTCCAGCACGAGCTGCGACAGGTACACGTCCTCGGCCTCGGGGGCGTAGAGGTTGTGGAACAGGAGACCTTCCTGCAGCGGCGTCAGCGGCAGCACATCGGCAAGTCCGACCACGGTCACCGTGACGTCCTCCAGTCGCTCAGGACCCGGGGGCCGGACCACCACCGGTGCAGCGATGAAACAAGCGGGCACGTCGGGGGGTCAACGCTTCCCCCGGCGTTTAAGCTGCGGCTGAACGTCCGCCCCCGCACGCCGCCACCTGCCCGTTCGCCGGACGGCCCGGGTCTTTCGCGCTGTGCTTAAGCACCTGGCACGCGCTGTCGCACCGTTCCTAGTATCGGGACGACGACAGGGAAAGCGGTCCGCTGCGGCGTCCACGCGGGACGTCCGGCGCCTTCCGGCGCACGCCGCTCCCCGCGCGACGGACATGCGATGGAGCGCCCCATGCCAGACAGGATCGTCATCGTCGGCGGCGGCACCGCGGGGTGGATGACCGCCTCCTACCTCAAGGCCGCCTTCGACGATCGCGTGCAGGTCACGGTGGTCGAGTCCGACCGCATCGGCACCATCGGCGTCGGGGAGGCGACGTTCAGCGACATCCGGCACTTCTTCGCCTACCTGGGCCTGGAGGAGTCGGACTGGATGCCGGCGTGCAACGCCACCTACAAGCTCGCCGTGCGGTTCCAGGACTGGCGCGAGCCGGGCCACCACTTCTACCACCCGTTCGAGCAGTTGCGCTCGGTCGAGGGCTTCCCGCTCACCGACTGGTGGCTGCGCGGCGGACCGACGGACCGGTTCGACCGCGACTGCTTCCTCATGGCCAACCTGTGCGACGCCGAGCGCAGCCCGCGCCGCCCCGACGGCAGCCTGCTCGGCCGGGACCTGCCGGGCGACGTGGCGGAGTCGAACGTGCTCACGATGTCCGAGCACCAGGGCAAGACGCAGTTCCCCTACGCCTACCACTTCGAGGCCGCCAAGCTGGCCCAGTACCTCAGCGGGTACGCGGTCGACCGCGGCGTGCGCCACGTCGTCGACGACGTCGTCCACGTGGCGCTCGACTCCCGGGGCTGGGTCGACCACGTGGTGACGAAGGAGCACGGCGAGCTGCACGGCGACCTGTTCGTCGACTGCACCGGCTTCCGCGGGGTGCTGATCAACAAGGCGCTGGGCGAGCCGTTCCAGTCCTTCCAGGACACCCTGCCCAACGACAGCGCCGTCGCCCTCCAGGTGCCGCTGGACATGGAGACCCGCGGCATCCGGCCGTGCACCACGGCGACCGCGCGCGAGGCGGGCTGGATCTGGACGATCCCGCTGTTCGGCCGGATCGGCACGGGGTACGTCTACGCCAAGGACTACCTGTCGCCCGAGGAGGCCGAACGGGCGCTGCGCGAGTTCGTCGGCCCCGAGGCCGAGCACGTCGAGGCGAACCACATCAGGATGCGCATCGGCCGCAGCAGGCGGTCGTGGGTGAACAACTGCGTCGCGGTCGGGCTGTCGAGCGGGTTCGTCGAACCGCTGGAGTCCACCGGGATCTTCTTCATCCACCACGCCATCGAGCAGCTCGTCAAGTTCTTCCCCGGCGACGACTGGGACGTCGCGCTGCGCGACCTCTACAACGAAGCGGTCGGGCACGTCATGGACGGGGTGCGCGAGTTCCTGGTGCTGCACTACCGGGCCGCCGCGCGGAACGACACCCAGTACTGGCGCGACGCCAAGACGCGGGTGCTGCCGGACGGCATGGAGGAGCGCCTGGAGCGGTGGCGCACGCACCTGCCGGACTCGGAGACGATCTACCCCTACTACCACGGGTTGCCGCCGTACTCGTACGCGTGCGTCCTGCTCGGCATGGGCGGTCTGCCGCTGCGGCACTCCCCCGCCCTGGACCTCATCGACGACACGGCCGCGCGCAAGCAGTTCGAGCAGATCCGCGACCGCGCCGACGAACTCGTCCGCACGCTGCCGAACCAGTACGAGTACTTCGCCCAGTTCCGCTGAGGTCCGGTGCCACCGGGGCTTCGGTCCCGCAGGGGCTCGGTACCGCCGGGGCCCGGTACCGCCGGGGCCCGGTCGGTCCCGCCGGGAGCCGGAGACGGAGGTCGGATGACAGGGCCGGACGTGGGGCTGCGGGACATGATGTCCCGCTTCCCCACCGGTGTCGCCGTGATCACCGCCTTCGACCCGGACGGGACGCCGCGCGGCATGACGTGCTCCTCGCTGTGCAGCGCCACCCTCGACCCCCCGACGCTGCTCGTCTGCCTGCGGACCGGCAGCCCGACGGCGGCGGCGGTGTCGGGGAGCGGCCTGTTCGCGGTCAACCTCCTGCACTCGCGGGGTCGTGCCGCGGCGGAGCTGTTCGCCTCGGGCTCCCCCCGACGGTTCAGCCGGGTGCCCTGGGACCGCCCCGGGTCGGGGGCGGGCCCGCACCTGGTCGACCACGCGCACACGGTGGCCGACTGCGCCGTCTCGCGGACCATCCCGACCGGCGGGCACCTCATCGTCCTCGGGCGCCCGCTGGCCATCGTCCGGCGCTCCACCGCGCCCCCGCTGCTCTACGGCCTGCGGGACTACCACCCGTGGCCGCGGCTCGCGTCGGGGAGCGGCACCAGGAACGGTGACGGCGGGGGCACGTGACTCCCCGGCCGGCAGGCCCGCCGGGGTGGGCGGCGGGCCTACCGGGTCCTGCCCGGGTGCGGGTGGTTACGGCGTCACGGAGAGCAGGTGGGCCTTGAGGCCCTCGCCGACGCCGGGTTCGGGCGTACCGCTCCAGTCCTTGATCAGCACGGCGCCCGTGCTGCAACCCCAGGGGTTCCACGTCCACGCCAGGTAGCCGATGTGGTGGGCGTCGGCCCAGTCGACCAGCCGCTGCATGTAGTCGAAGCCGCAGTCGTCCTGGCCGAACTCGCCGAGCACGACCGGGACCTGCGCCGCGAGCGGGGCGATCTGGGTGTCCCAGCAGGCTTCGGTGACGCAGGCGTTGAAGCTGTAGGCGTGCCACGAGGCGGCGATGTTGCCAACCGGGTCGATCGGCTTGTGGGCGAGCCACTCGCGCATGTCGTTGGCCCACTCCAGGCCGCCCAGCATCAGCACGTTGGTCGCGCCGGTGGACCGCACCGCGTCGACCAGGTCCTGCATCCCGGCGACCTCGTAGGGGATGCCGGTGCAGGTGCCGCCGTCGCGCCAGCACTGCCAGCCCAGCGTCTTGTCCCAGTTCGCGGCCATCTCCGGGTACGGCTCGTTGAACAGGTCGAACACGACGGCGTCGTTGCCCTTGAAGGTGTTCGCGACGCCGGTCCAGAACTGCGGGGAGTACTTCGCGTCGGGCATCGGCTTCTGGCACACGGCGTGCTCGTCCTTGCAGTGCCAGTCCGGGCTGTCGGTGTAGGCGCCCCAGGTCCAGTGCAGGTCGAGGATCACGTTGATGCCGTTGGCCACCAGCAGGTCCACGTAGTCCTCGACGTGCTGCTGGTAGACCGCGCCGCCGGGCGAGCCGTGGACGCCCAGCCAGCACTCCTCGTTCAACGGCACCCGCACCGCGTGGATGTTCCAGGTCTTCATCGCGTCCACCGACGCCTGGTCCACCGGGCCGCCGTCCCACATGCCCTTGCCCTGCACGCAGGCGAACTCGCCGCTGGAGCGGTTCACGCCCAGCAGCCGGTACGGCGTGCCGTCCTCGGTGACCAGCTCGTTGCCGGACACCCGCAGTTCCGGCGCCGGCCCGTCGCCCGGCGGAGTGGTCGTGGTCGTGGTGGTCGTCGTGGTGGTGGTCGTCGGGTCGGTGCCGGTGCACGCGGCGCCGTTGACGGCGAAGTCCACGGGCTTGGCGTTGGTGCCGCTGTAGGCGAAGTTAGCCCCCGCGCTGACGCTGCGGCCCGCGGGGACGGTGCCGTTCCAGCTCGCGTTCGCGACGGTGACCTTGTTGCCCGACTGGGACCACGCACCGTTCCAGCCGTGCCGGAGGGTCTGGTCGCCGGTGTAGCCGTAGGTCAGCGTCCAGCCGTCGACGGCCGAGGAACCGAGGTTGGCGATGGTCACGGTGGCACCGAACCCGCTGCCCCAGTCGTGGGTGGTGTAGTCGACCCGGCACGCGAACGCCGGCGCCGCGCCCGCGCCACTCGCCCACGACCCGCCCTCCGCCGCCAGCAGGCCCGTGCCCGCGATGGACACCACGGCGCCCAACGCGGCCAGCGCGGTGCGGCGTTTTCTGGCTCTTCCCAACATCGGCACTCCTTTGTGCTGGTGATGTCCGGCCCCGCCGCGTCTCCCCGGAGGGGTTCGACGGGCCGGCAGGCCGGTGGTCGGACACGGTTCGCCTGGCCTGGGAGCGCTCCCAGAAAAGCTGCGGATGCGCCTCCTCCTCGTCGGTCACCACACGAGCCAAGACCACCCAGAGGGTTACTCAGGTAGCCGAAGTAAGTCAATACCCTGGGCGGAGGCCGCCAGGGCATACCGCAGCATCACCACTCACACGAGGCCATCCGCCCTGGTGACGACTTATTCAGGCAACTTGACAACAGCTCTACTGCCCCGTGCTCGGCACCCCGGCCGACGGCGAGTGGTCGGGCGCCTCGGCAGCGCCGGCGGGCACCGGGCGCGCCCCGTCCTCGGACCGGCCGCGGCCCGTGGTCAACTCGCTCTGCAGGACGAGGACCGCTCCGCCGATCGCCGCCGCGTCCGACCCGTTGACCGAGGGCACCACCCGCACCGGGTGCGCCCGCCGGGCGAACAGCCGGCGGTCCACCTGCTCCTGGATCACCGCCCGGTAGGTCGAGCCCGCCACCGTGAAGCTCTGCCCGGCCAGCACGATCGCGTCCAGGTCGAACAGGACCGCCAGGGTGACCGCGGCGTGACCGAGGTAGCGCGCCGACCGCTCGACGAGCTCACGGGCTTCGGGGTCACCGGTGTTCGCGGCGGCCGCGATCCGCGAGAACTCGGTCAGGAAGTCCTCGTTGGCCGGGTCGAGCGCCAGCCTTCGGGCGAGGGCCGGGATCGCCAACGCCTGCCGGACCACGGCCGACGGGCCGGCGTAGTTCTCCAGGCACCCGACGTTGCCGCACGGGCACTCGTCGCCGTGGACGTCGACCGAGACGTGGCCGATCTCCGCGGTGTTCGACGAGCTGCCCCGGTACACCTCGCCCGCGACCACCACCCCGCCGCCGATCCCGGTGGCCATGTAGATGCAGCCGTAGGTGCTGCGCGGGTCCACCGCACCCATCCAGTACTCGCCGATGGCCGCCGCCGCGGCGTCGTTGTCGAGCAGCACGGGCAGTTCCAGGTGCTCCGAGAGGCGCTGCGCGACGGGGTGGTCGCACCACTCGCCGGTGGGCTGCGGCGTCAGCAGCACACCCGCGCGCCGGTCCTGCGGGCCGTAGCTGACCAGCCCGACCCCGAGCACCTTCGCGCGGTCGACGCCCGCCGTCGTCAACAGGGCGTCCACCTGCGACGCCACCAGCGGCAGCGCCCGGTCCGGCGGCATCGACGCGACGCCGTGGAACGAGGTCCGCGCCACCGGCCGCCCGGCCAGGTCGACGACCACGATGACGCACGCGTTGCGCTCCAGCTGCACGCCCACGCCGTAGCGCGCCGGCGGGTTGAGCTGGACCAGCGTGCGCGGCTTGCCGCCCGTCGAGGCACCGCGCCCCACCTCGACCACCAGGCCGTCGCCCAGCAGCTCGCGCACGACCTCGGAGATCGTCGCCCCGGTGAGGCCGGTCGCCGTGGCGAGTTCCACCCGGCTGATCGTCCGCGCGGCCCTGATCACGTCCAGCACCAGGCCACGCGTCTTCGGCCGGCTCGCCCACAGCGGGCTCCTCGCCACGGAACCTCCTCCACCCGACGACGTCGCCAGGCTACTTCAGTCGCGGTTCACGGGACGGTGGCGACGGCGACCGGTGAGCTGCGCACCCGCGGCCCGTGTGGTGTCCCGCGAACGCGTGCTAGCGGTGGTACAGGTACGACCCCACCGCGGACCGGAGGTAGGCGGCGTCCGGCGGCGCCGGGTCGGCGACCCCCTTCGTGGCCTCGCCGAGGTGACGGCGGTCGTAGCGGCGGTCGTGGCGGAAGAAGCTCAGGAACGGCGACACGACGTCGTAGAACAGCCGTTGGACCGGGGACGGTGCGGCGGGCGGGGAGCCGAAGGTCAGGGTCATCCGGGGCAGGTGGTGCGCGATGGCCGCCAGCAGGTCGGTGTTGGCGGTCTCGTGCGGGCTGACCAGGTGGTAGGTGTCGACCAGGTTCGCCGGTGGTCGGGCCGCGACGGCGAGCATCATGCGCACCGCGTGCTCGACCGGCAGGCAGTTGATCGTCCCGTTCGCCCTGCCGGGCAGCGGGAGCGGCAGTGACGTGCTGCTCTCGGGGGTCGAGGACAGGTAGGTGTCGGCCGCCGTGAGCAGCGGGCTCGGTGCGACCGGGCCGTCGCCGAGGAACGGTGAGGCGATGCGGGCCAGGGTGGCGAAGGTGTGGCCCGGCGCGCCGGCGGGGATCGGCTGGTCGGTCAGCAGCAGGCTCGGCCGGTAGACGCTGACCGGCCGGTGGTGCCGTCGTGCCCAGGAGCGGACCAGCAGCTCGGCCTCGTACTTGGACGCCTCGTAGTAGTTCTCGAAGCCCGCCGAGTCGTCGAGCTCGTCCTCGAAGACCGTGCCGTCGCGACGCCCTCCCGCGACGTAGGCGGTGCTCACGTGGTGCACGCGGGGGCGCCGCGCGCCGGCTTCGGCGAGGTCGAGCACGGCCTGGGTGCCCACGACGTTCTGGGCGGTGAACGGGTCGCGGGGACCGGTCAGGGCGACCAGGGCGGCGCTGTGCCACACCGTGTCGAGGGAGTCGGCGAGCCTGCGGTACGCGGTCGGGTCGAGCCCGAGGCGCGGCTTGCCGACATCGCCTTCGACCACGGTCACCAGGTCGTCGGCCCGGGCGAGGAGGGCGGTGTCGGCACCTGCGGCGGCGAGTGCGCTCATCAGCCGGTCGCGGGAGGGGCGGCGTGCTTTCGGGCGCACCAGGGCGGTGATCGGTTCGTCGCCGTTGCCGAGGAGTTCGCGCAGCAGGTGGGAGCCGAGGAAGCCGGTGGCGCCGGTGATGCCGGTGGTCACGGTGTGTTCTCCCGTTCGATGCGGTAGCGCGTCCACTCGTCCGGCAGCCGGACGCCGGCGAGGGTGAGCTGGTTGAGGCGGGCCAGGTGCGCGGTGCCGCGCAGGAGGTGCCGGTTGACCTCGGCGACCCGGCGGTTCGACCACCGCTCCAGGTGGGAGCCGCGCACCCAGTCGTTGAAGGCGCCCATCGCCGGACCGCACCAGACCTGGTAGTCCGCCTCGCGGTCCGGGACCCCGGCGACCGCCCAGCGCGAGGACATCGCCAGGTACCAGCGGAACACCATCGCCATGGCGCGCTTGGGGTCGGTGGTGGCCCGGGTGACGGCCGCGGGGTCGGTGGTCATCTTGTGCTCCGCGGCCTGCCGCCAGACCTCGTCCAGGTCGTGCCGGAACACCCGCTCCAGCCGGTCCCGCTCCTGCGCCGGGAGGGCGTCGAGGCCGTCGTGGTGCTCGTAGAGCTGGTGCAGGCGCCGGGCGTGCACGGGGAACCGGCTGGCCGCCCGCAGGACCTGGACGGTGGTGCCCGCCTCGAAGGCCACGGGCGACGGCGCGGACTCGAAGTCGGTGATCCCGGCGGCGGCGAGCATCCGCCGCACCGCGTCGGAGGTGCCCGCCTCCACGCACGCCTGGTTGACCGAGCCCGTGACCACGTACGCCGCGCCGAGGGCGAACGCGGCCAGCGCGGCGTGCGGCGTGCCGATCCCGCCGGCGGCGCCGACGCGGACCGGCTCGGCGTAGCGGTGCTGCCGCTGAACCTGGTCGCGCAGCGCGACGATGGCGGGGAACAGCACGGCGAGCGGACGCCCGTCGGTGTGCCCGCCGGAGTCGGCCTCCACGGTGATGTCGTCGGCCAGGGGCAGGCGTTCGGCAAGCCGGGCCTCGTCGGCGGTGAGCCGGCCCTCGGCGACCAGCTCGTCCACCTGCGCGCGGTCGACCGGGCGCAGGAAGCGCAGGGCGATGTCGGGGTGCGCGACCTTGGCGACCAGGCGGTTGGCGGGGACGACCGCGCCGGAGCGGTCCTCGGTGATGCCGGACAGCCGGTAGTGCAGCACCTCCTTGCTGATCAGCATGTTGCCCGACACCTCCAGGCAGCGCACCCGGTGCCGGGTGAGGCAGCGGATCAGCTCGACCATGCCCCGCTCGTCGCGGCCGTCGTGGATGAAGTTCACGGCGAAGGGCAGGCCGGGGATCTCCCGGGTCAGCCGGGCCACCGCGGCGTCCACTTCGCGCAGGGGCACCGCGGCGGCCCCGTAGGAGGCGAGGAACCCCGCCCTCGCCATCGCGCCGACCAGTTCGACGGAGGCGATGCCGTGCGCCATGGACCCGGCCATGAGGGGGAACCGGGTGCCGTGGTGGCGGGCGAACCGGCTGTCGCCGAGGCGTTCCGGTGGCACGGCGGGCGCGCTGGCCAGCAGCGACAGCCCCGGTGTCGTCGGGTAGCGGGTGCTCGCGCCGATCCCGCGCCCGGTTTGGACGATGAAGCAGGGCCGGTCCACCGCCTCCACGACCCGCCGGACGCCCTCGGGGTCGTGGTGGACGGCGTCGTCCGCCACGACGGCGGTCACGCCGCACCGCCGTCGAGCGACCGCGCCTGGAGCGCGTGGTGGGCGTCGAGGGCGGAGGCGTGCGCGCGGGCCACGGTGTCGCGCAGCCGCCGCAGGTCGTCGGGCCGAGGGGGCTGCGGGAGCGCGGCGAGCAGTGGTTCGCCGTCGAACGAGAGCACGTCGTTCACCGCACGACCCCGGCCGCCGGGCGCCACGTCGAGGCGTAGGGCATCCGCAGCATCTTCAGCCCCGACACGCGGTGCAGGACGCGGCCGTCGGCGGCCGACGCGGTCACGTCGACCCGCACCTCCAGGCCGTCCTCCCCCGACGGCCGGACCTCGATGACGAACGGCTCGTCGGCGGGCAGCCGGTCGGACATCCGCCAGGTCCCGACGCCGACCGGCAGGCACACCGAGTCGTGCCGCCTGACGACGAACAGCCCCGCGGCCTGCACGAGCTGGTCGGCCAGCACCGTGCTGTGCAGGCGACCCGCGAACGCGCCCCCCGCCAGGTCGGTGTCGGGCACGGAGCACTCCAGGACCACCCCGGAGTCGTCCTCGGCCAGCACGCGGCGCAGCCCGCGCAGGGTGGGGCCGCAGAACAGCACGTCGAAGTACTCCGGGCGCGGTGTCGGCGGTGCGGCCAGCTCCTCGTGCCAGGCCCGGCCGCGCTCCTGGTCGCGCGCCACGCGCCTGCTCGTCGTGAAGGTCCCGGCGTACCGGGGGGTCCGGCGGTCGTCCGGGCCGGCGCTGGTGATGGTCACGCGCAGCGCTCCGCCTTCGGCGGGCAGCACCTCCGCGGTGAACGCGGACCGCTCGTCGCCGTCGAAGACCAGGCCCTTGTGCACGGCGAAGTCGCGGCACTCCACGACGTGCTCACCGGGCAGGAGGTGTTCGACCACGTTGGCGCACCAGCCCAGCGCGCCGGTCAGCGGCAGCACCGGGTACTCGTCGATGGTGTGGTCGCGCAGCACCGGCTCGGCGACGAGGTGGTCCAGCCGGCGCACGACCCGGCGTCCGGTGGGGGGCAGCGGCGCCGAGGGCGCGGGCAGCGCGATCGGCGTGGAGATCACGACCACCGGGGACGCCGTGCCGCGGTCGGCGAACACCTCCTCCACGAACCGGGCCGAGCCCGCCTCCGTGCTCATCACGCGGGTGCCGGCCATCTCCAGGCCGGCCCGCAGCGTCTCGGTGATCATGCCGCCGCGCCAGGGGCCCCAGTTGATCGCGACGACCCGGCACCGCGGGTGCGCCGCCTGCCAGTCGTGGGCGAACCGGTTGGCCGCGCCGTTGGCCACGGCGTAGTCGGCCTGCCCCGTGTTGCCGATCAGCCCCACGACCGACGCGAACAGCACCAGGTGCCGCAACCGCGACGGGTCCAGCGCGCCGAGCACGTTGTGCAGGCCCACGACCTTGGCGGTGAGAACCCGTTCCACGTCCGCGAGGTCCTTGCCGCGCAGGGGGCCGTCGTTGATCTCGGCCGCACCGTGGACCAGCGCGGTGACCCGGCCGGCGTGCGGCGCGAGCGCGGCGGTGACGGCGTCGCGATCGGTGACGTCGACCGCGACGTACTCCGCGGTGGCGCCGGTCCCCGCCAGCGCGGCGAGGGTGTCCTCGACCTCGCGCCGGGCCCGCACGGCGGCCACCCGCGCCTCGAACCCCGCGGGCGGCAGGGCCTTGCCCGTGCCCCGCAGGTGGTCCAGCAGGGCGGCGGGCAGGCCGTCGGCCGGGACCCCGGTCGCCCACGCGGGCTCGTCCTGCCGCCCGGTGCGGCCGAGCAGCACGAAGTGGCACGGCGCACGGCGGGCCAGCGCGAGCACGCACGACGAGGTGATGCCGCGCGCGCCGCCGGTCACCACGACCACGTCGTCCCGGTCGAGCGCCGGGTGCCGCGCCGGGGTCGACGGCAGCGGGACCAGCCGGGCGACCCGGCGGTCGACGCCGTCGCGGAAGACCTCGTTCACGTCGGTGGCCGCGTCGTCCAGCTCCCGCACCGCCGCCTGGGCCGCGCGTTCGGCGGGCAGCTCGGCCGACAGCACCACCGAGCGGCAGAACAGCTGCGGCGCCTCGTGCGCGAGGGTCTTGGCCAGTCCGCCGAGCGCCGAGGTGGGCACGCCGCCGCCCCGGCCGACCGCGAGGAACGCGGCGCGCGCGCCGGTCGCCGCGGTGGCGCACAGCGGGTCCATCAGGCGCTTGGCGGTCAGCAGGGCGTGCGCGTGGCGGCGCACCGCGTCGGGCGCGGCCTCGTCGGCGTCCGCGTCCGGCACGACCACGAGGTCCACGCGACCCGCCTCGGCGATCACCGCGTCGAGCGCCGCGGCGAGGGAGTCCTCGGTCCAGTCCTCGTGCGGCAGCGCGTGCACGCGCCACCCCCGGGCCGTCAGCTCGGCGGCCAGGGCCCGGCACAGGTCCCCGCCGTCGTCCACGAGCATCGCCCGGGGTTCGGGGTGGTAGGCGCTCTCGACGACGTCCATCGCGGGCAGCGGGACCAGCCGGACTTCGGAGCGCACCACGTCGGCGTCGTCGGCGTCCTCGCCGAAGAGCTGCCCCCGCAGGCCGACGAGGAGTTCGACGGTGTCGTTGAGCGTGCGGATCTCGACGAACTGCTGGATGCCCATGCCGTCGAGGCTGCGCACCGGGTACCGCTTCCACAGCTCGCTGAGGATTTCCGCGCGCTTGAGCGAGTCGATGCCCAGGTCGGCCTGGAGGTCGAGGTCCGGTTCGAGCATGTCGACGTGGTAGCCGGTCTTGTCCGCCACGACCCGGAGCAGGGTCTCCCTCAGCTCGTCCGGGTCGACGTCCTCGATCGACATCGGGCGAGGTGCCTCCGCCGGGGCGGGGGCGGGAGGTGCGGGGGCGGGCGGGGCGACCGGCGCCGGGCGCGGTGCTTCGAGGACGGGTGGCGCAATCGGCGCCGGGCTCGACACCGAGCTTGGCACCGGGCCGGACGCGGAGCCCGCCGAGCCCGCCGAGCCCGCCGAGCCCGCTGAGCCCGCTGAGCCCGCTGAGCCCAGGAGCGTGCTCAGCACCTCGTTCGCCCGGACGTGGGCCTCCCCCATCGCGATGCCGTGCCGCGCGACGGCCGCGACCCCCGCCGCCAGGTCGGGCCGTTCGACGTGCCGGACGAGCTGCTCGGCCACCTGCAACTGGCCGTCGAGGTAGCGCTGGTGCAGCGCGACGTGCTCCGCCGCGACGCGCGCCCAGTCGTCGTGGGCGGGTGCCGGGTCGGCGGTCGGGAGCGGAGCGAGGGCCGGGGCCGGGTTTGGGGCTGAGGCCAGGGCCAGGGCTGGGGCCGGGGCCGGGGCGTCCAGCAGGGCGTCCTGCGCCCGCCGCCGTTCCTCGGACAGGTACCAGGTGCCGCGCAGCACCACCGAGGCGGCCGACGGCGGCTTGGCGGGCACGGCTTTCGGCGCGTGCCTGTTGATGCCGCGCACCGGCAGCCCGAGCACCGCCAGCCTCAGTGCCGCCGACTTGAGCTGCACGTCGTCGCGGCCCGGCCCGCCGTCGGTGTGCTCGGCGACGACGTCGTCCGCGCCGAGGGTCCGCCGGACGAGGTGGGTGAGGACCTGTTTGGGCCCGAACTCGACGAAGACCCGGAACCCCTCCCGGTGGAGCTGCCGGACGCGGCCGGCGAAGTCGACGGGACGGCGGAGCTGTTCCACGAGCAGTCGCCGGTTGGCCCCGGTGTCGGCCCCGTACTCCGCGCCGGCGACGGTGCTGTGGACCGGCGTGGCCGGCGGGAGGAACTCCACCCGCGCCACGGCGTCGGCGAACACCGGCACGGCGTGGTCCACGTGCGGGGTGTGGAACGCGCACGCCACCGGCAGCCGCACCGCCACGACGCCCGCCGCGCCGCAGGCGCGGGCGAACCGCTCGACGGCGGCCGTCGCGCCGCCCACCACGACCTGGTCCGGTGCGTTGTGGTTGCAGATCAGCAGGTCGGGCTCGGCGCGGATCATCTCCTCGACGGTGGCGGCGGCGGCCGTCACGGCGACCATCGCGCCGGGGTCGGTGCCGGGGGTCCCGGCCGGCCGCATCGCCGCGCCCCGGGCACGGGCGAGCCGGTGGAAGTCGTCGTCGCCCAGCGAGCCCGCCGCCCACAGGGCGGTCAGCTCGCCGAAGCTGTGCCCGAGCAGGCCGTCGGGGCGCAGGCCGCAGTCGTGCAGGAACCGGTACTGCCCGGCGGACAGCGCGCCGATCGCCGGCTGGGCGTGCTCGGTGCGGCGCAGGACGGCCTCGGCGTCGTCCCGCCACGACGGCGGGAAGACCACGTCCGCCAGGCCCGGCGTGAACCGGTCCGCGGTCTCGAACGCCTGCCGCACCGCGGGCACGCCCAGGACCTGCCAGAGCCCCATGCCCGTGTACTGGCTGCCCTGGCCGGCGAACAGCGCGGCCACCTTGGGCCGGCCGGGCAGTGCGCGACGGCGGTAGTGCACCCCGCGCGGGTGGTCCCACTCCTGCTCGTCGGCGCGCGCGTCGAGCAGGTCGAGGGTCAGCGCCCGCAGTTCGTCGAGGTCACGGGCGTCGGCGGCGACGAACCCCACCCGCGCGTGGGTCCCGGGCACCGGCTCGGCGTCGTCCCACTCCGCGCCGCCGGCGACCTCGGCGCGGAGCAGCGCCGGGTCGGCGCACGCCCACAGGTGCGCGGTCGCGCCCCGGTGGCCGGTGGTCGGCGGTGCTTCGCCGTGCTCCTCCAGCACCACGTGGAAGTTCGTGCCGCCGAACCCGAACGCGGAGACGCCGGCCCGCCTCGGACCGCGGGCGTCCCGCACCCACGGCCGCGTGGTGGTGTTGAGGTAGCAGGGGGCGTCGTCGCGGGCGAGCGACTCGGTCGGGGTGTCGACGTTGATCGTGGGCGGCAGGACCCCGTGGTGCAGGGCCAGCGCGGCCTTGATCAGCCCGGCCGCGCCCGCCGCGCCCTTCAGGTGCCCGATCTGGGACTTCACCGTGCCCAGCGCCGCCCGGCGGGGTTCGGCGCCGGCCTCGGCGAGCACCGTGGCGAGCGCCTGCAGCTCCACCTCGTCGCCGACGGGGGTGCCGGTGCCGTGCGCCTCGAACAGGCCGACCGTGGCGGGCGAGCAGTCCGCGTCGGCGTAGGCGCGGCGCAGGGTGGTCGCCTGCCCGTCGTGCTTGGGGGCGTAGATGCTGGTGGCGCCGCCGTCGCTGGCCGAGCCGATGCCGCGGATGACCGCGTAGACCCGGTCGCCGTGGGCCACCGCGTCGTCGAGCCGCTTCAGCGCCAGCATCCCGACGCCCTCGCCGATCAGGGTCCCGTCGGCGCGGGCGTCGAACGGGCGGACCACCTCGCTGCGCGACAGGGCGGGCGTGCGGGAGAAGCTGACGAACGAGGTGATCGAGTTGTCTGCGTCGCAGCCACCGGTGACCATCAGGTCGGCCCGGTGCTCGACGAGTTCGGTGACGGCCACCCGCACGGCGGCCAGCGAGCTGGCGCACGCCGCGTCGACGGTGCAGTTCATCCCGCCCAGGTTCATCCGGTTGGCGACGCGGCCCGCGATGACGTTGCCGAGCATGCCGGGGAACGAGTCCTCCGACCACGGCAGGTAGAAGTCGCGGAACCGCTCGGCGACCTCGGCGCTGCGCTGCTCGTCCACCCCGGACCGCCGCAGCGCGGCCCGCAGGACCGGCAGGTGCAGGCGGGGCACCAGCATCTGCGCGATCGACGGCGCGCCCGAGTAGCCGAGCACGACGCCGGTGCGGGCCGGGTCGAACCAGTCGCGGTCGCAGCCCGCGTCGCGCAGGACGTCGCGGGCGACCAGCAGGCTGACCAGCTGCACGACCCCGGTGGACTCGATCGTCGCCGGGGGCATGCCGAACTCGACCGGGTCGAACCCCAGGCTCGGCAGGAACCCGCCGCGCCGGCAGTACGTCTTGTCCTCGGCGTCCGGGTCGGGGTCGTAGTGGTCGGCGCTGCGCCAGTGGGTGTCCGGCACCTCGGTGGTGCAGTCGACGCCCCGGGTGACGTTGGTCCAGAACTCCTGGACGTCGCGTGCGCCGGGGAAGACACCGGCCATCCCGACGATGGCGACGGGGTGGTCGGCGAGTGCGGCACGAACGTGGGTCATCGGTCTCTTCCGTGAGGTGGCGGGAGCGCCGGCAACGAGGCCAGCTCGCCCAGCGACTGGGTCCACAACTTGCACAGCACGTCGGGTCGGGGGAGGCCCGCGTCGGCGGCGACGTGCAGGGACACCCGGTCCCCGTAGGCGCCGAGCACCACCCCGAACGGCCGCCGGTGGGGCAGGAACCCGATCGGCGACGCCCCGGTGATCAGGGTGCCGCGGTGGCTGACCCGGTGGCCCGGTGACGCGACGTTGCTGGCGACCAGGTCGACGTGCCACCGCCGGTGGGTGCACCAGAACAGCGCCCTGACCACCAGGTCGGGCAGCACCTCGACGCCGGCGCGCATCACCTCGGCGCGCCGGCGCTGCGCCGCGGTGTTCACGCTGCCCGCGACCAGGGCGAGCCGGCGGCGCGGGTCCGGCTCGCCGCACGGCAGGGGCACCCGCAGGTTGACCACCTGGTTGCCGAGGCCGTCGTCGGCACCGGTCGCCCTGGTGTCGACCGGCACCAGGGCCCAGAGCGTGCGCGGCCCCGAGCGCCACGGCGTGTGCGGCCACTGCCGCAACGCGCCCGCGAGGGCGGCGAGGTAGACCTCGGTGCCGGTGACGCCGTGCTGCCGGGCGACGGAGTGCAGCCGGTCGACGCCGGTCTCCGCCCAGGCCAGCCGGCGGGTGCCGGTGAGCCCCCGGCTGGTGAGGGCGCGCCCGGCCGGCGGCGCGAACCCGCGCAGGTAGCGCGCCGTCCCGGCGACCACCTCCCGCCACGCGCGCAGCCGCGCCCCCCGCGGCGGCGTGGTCCCGGCGGGCACGGGCGCGGGCTGGTCGGGGCCGAGCAGCCGGGTGCCCAGCTCGACCATGCCCACGCCGTCGGCGAGGGCGTGGTGCACCCGGAACAGGACCGCCTCCCCGCCGGCGGGGTCGCGGAGGACGACGAGCTGCCACAGCGGCCGGTCGAGCGGGAGCCTGCCGGCCATGACCTCCTCGACGGCGTCGCGCACCCCGTCCGGCCCGTCCGACCCCACCTCGCGCACGTGGTGCCGGAGGTCGGGTTCGGCCGTGGCCCACCGCATCGGCAGCCACCGGCGCCGCGGCCGGTGCGGCACGAGGCGGAGGTCGGGCACGGCGTCGAGGCGGGCGGCGACCAGTGCCCGCCAGTCCTCGACCGACCGGCCGAGCGGTTCGGCGAAGCGCAGCAGGACACCGATCTCGGTGCCGTCCTTGCCCGCCGGCCGGTCGCAGTCCAGGTAGGCGTTGTCCAGCGGGCGCAGCGGGCGGTGCGCCGGCGCGCCCGTCACCGGCGGGCCGCCCGGGACGTCGTGCGGTGCAGCGCGATCCGGGCCAGCTCGGAGATCGACCCGCCCTTGGCCGCCTCCATGACCGACAGCTCGCACCCCAGCTGCTGCCGCACCGCGACGAGGAACTCCGCGCTCATCAGCGAGTCCACCCCCAGCCGGTCCAGCGGC
The DNA here is from genome assembly GCF_051756985.1 of Saccharothrix sabaoui. NCBI lineage: Bacteria > Bacillati > Actinomycetota > Actinomycetes > Pseudonocardiales > Pseudonocardiaceae > Saccharothrix > Saccharothrix sabaoui. The sequence continues at coordinate 13,990 of NZ_JBPKJK010000022.1, read as the reverse complement.
ACGGCCTCGTCGACCCGCTCCGGCGCGGTCTGCAGCACCGAGGCGAGCAGCTCGGTCATCGCCCGGCGGAGCAGCGCGTGCCCCTGCTCGGGTGTCGCGGAGGCCAGGGACCGGCGGAACTCCCGCGGGTCGCGGGCCGCCGCCGCACCGACCGCGGCGGGGAACAGGCCGGCCGTCCGGGGCGAGCCCAGACCGGGCAGGAGCCTCCCGGCCGGGTTGCGGCCGAGGCCGGCCAGCACCAGGACGTCGTCGTCGCCGGCGAGGACCTGCCCCAGGGCGGCGAGGGCCACCGCCGGCCGGACGGGCCGCAGCACCTCCGCCACGCTGTCCTGCAGACCGCTGCGCGCGACGTGGCCGACCTCGGAGATCGCTCCCCAGCCGATCGCCTGCCCCGGCAGGCCCCGGGCGCGCCGGGCGCGCGCCAGGGCCTCCAGGAAGAGGTTGCCCGCGACGTAGTTGGCCTGGCCGTGCAGGCCGATCGTCGCGGCGGCGGAGGAGAACAGCAGGAAGAAGTCCAGGTCGGTGCTCGCGGTCAGCGCGTCGAGCACGACCGCGCCCTGCGCCTTGGGTCGGAACGCGGTGCCGAAGCGCCGGTCGTCGGACTCGGTCAGCGGCGCGTCGTCCAGCACCATCGCGGCGTGCAGCACACCGCGCAGCGGGTGGCCGGAACCCGCCACCGCGGCGAGGACGCGCCGCATCGCGCTCTCGTCGGCGACGTCCGCGGCGTGGGCCGTGGCCGTCACGCCGGCGCGGGCGAGGTCCGCGAGCAGGCCGGGCGCCTCGGGGGTGTCGGCTCCCCTGCGGCCGACCAGCGCCAGGTGCCGGGCGCCCCGGGAGGCCAGCCAGCGCGCGGCGGCCGCGCCGAACCCGCCGAGCCCCCCGGTCACGAGGTAGGTGGCGGTCCCGTCCAGCCGCACCGCGGCGGGTGGTGGTTCGACGGGCACGTCACCGCCGTGGGAGACGACGACCTTGCCGATGTGCCGGGAGTGCCGCAGCAGCTCGAACGCCTCGGCCACCCTCGCCGCCGGGTACACCACGTGCGGCAGGGGGCGGTACGCGCCGGACGCGATGTGCTCCGCCACCGCCGTGAACAGGCCCGCCCGGACGGCGGGGTCGTCGGGTGCCATGGCGCTGAGGTCGACGCAGACCATGCTCGCGTTGCGGCGCAACGCCCGCAGCGGCACCCCCCGGTCCTCCACGACGTCCCGCTTGCCCAGCTCCACGAACCGGCCGTGCGGGCGCAGCAGCTCCAGGCCGCGCGTGAGCGCCTCGCCGGCCAGGGAGTTGAGCACCACGTCGACGCCGCGCCCCGCGGTGATCGCCATGACCTCGGCGGCGAAGGACAGGCCGCGGGAGTCCAGCACGTGCTCGACGCCGAGCGAGCGCAGGAAGGCGCGCTTGACCGGTGAGCCGGCCGTGGCGATCACCGTCGCGCCGCGGCGGCGCGCGCACTGCAGGGCGGCGAGGCCGACCCCGCCCGCGCCGCCGTGGACGAGGACCACCTCGCCGGGCGCCAGCCGGGCCAGGGTCACCAGGCCGTGCTCGACGGTCGCGGCGGCCACGGGCAGCGTGGCGGCGGCGGTGAACGGCACGTCCCCGGGCAGCGGGATCACGAACTCGACGGGCGTGACGACCTCGTCGGACAGCGCCCTCGCCGCGAGCGCGGCCACCCGGTCCCCCGGCCGGACGGAGGTCACCCCCGGGCCGACGGCGGTCACGACCCCGGCGCACTCCAGACCGGGCGCGCCGCCGTCGAAGGACTCCGCGCACGCCTGGGGCGGCAGCGCACCCGTCGCCAGCACCACGTCGCGGTAGTTCAGCGCGGACGCCCGCACCGAGACGGCCACCTCACCCGGGCCGGGTGCCGGGTTCGCCGCGGTGACCCAGGCCAGTTCGAACGACAGCCCCTCCTTCCGCAGGTCGAGCCGGTACGAGGTCCGCGCCCGGTCCGCGGGCGGCTTCGCCTCGACCACGCGCGGGACGAAGCGCCCGGCGCCGGTGAGCACGACCTCGTCCTCGTCGGACGGCGTGAGCAGTTCCCGGGCGAGCCGCCCGGCGTCGTCGGCGCCGCGGTGCAGGGACAGCCGCCGGGGGGTGAGGTCGGGGCGTTCGCCGGCCAGGGACCGGGCCACGCCCCAGGTGGCCGCGTCCGCGGGGTGGTCGGGCCGCTCCGGGGCGGGCAGCGCCCCGCTGGGCCGGGTGACCAGCCACAGCGACACCGTGCCCGCGCCGGCGCGGCGGTCGCACGCGGTGGCCAGGGCGCGCAGCACCGAGGCCCGCCGGGTGGTGTGGTGGGCCACGTCGGCGGTCGGGTGCTCGGCGAGCACCAGGACGACGTCCACCTCCGTGCCCGCGTCCCCGAGCAGCGACGCCCACCGGTCGGCGTCGGTGGTGGCGGTCGTGGTGCGGGTGTCGCCCGCCAGGTGGCGGGCGAGTCGCGCGACGAGGTCGGACTCGGTGTCGTCCTCGGCGGCGAGGACCCGGCGCACGCCCGGCCGCGCGGGGTGGAGCGGCGCGGGGTGCGGCGGCGCGGCCGGCGGGTGGGTGCGGGCGGCGCGGCTCGCGACGACGACCGCGCCCGCGCCGTGCACGGGTCCCCGCTCGGCGCCGACCTGGGCGACCTCGGTGAACCCGCACCCGTCGAGCACGGCGGGCCACTGCTCCCGGGACAGCAGCGGCGACCGGCCGCGCAGGTCGGTGTCGGTGTGGCGCCAGAACCCGTCGAGCACGCCGAAGGGCAGCGCCAGGTACTCCGGGGTGTGCGCCTCGTAGGCGACCAGCAGCCCCCGGTCGGTCAGCAGGTCGGCCACCGAGCGCAGCGACCGGCGCAGGTCGGCCGTCGCGTGCAGCACGTTGGAGGCGATCACGACGTCGAACGAGCCGGGGGCGAACCCCTGCGGCACCGGGTCGTGGTCGAGGTCGAGCACCTCGTAGCGGACGAAGTCGTGCTCCTGGAACCGCGTGCGCACGCGGGGGAAGAACCCGTGGCTCCGGTCGGTGAAGACGTAGTGGGCGCGTTCCGGCGGCAGCACGGGCAGCACGGCCGCGGTGGTGCCGCCGGTGCCGCCGCCGACCTCCAGCACCCGCAGCGGCCGGTCCGCCGGCCAGTCGGCGACCACCGCGCGCACCACCGCCCGGACGAGCTGGTTGAACACCCCGTAGACGGGCGCGACGTCGTAGTACTGCTCCAGGAACCGCGCGGCCTCGGTGAAGATCAGCTCGGTCGGGTCGACGTGCCCGCCGAGGACGTCCGCCAGCCGGCCGCCCACGTGCGAGCTGATCACCAGTTCGGGCAGGTGCCCGGGGTGCTCCGCCACCGCCGAGGCGAACTCCGCGTCCGGGTCGGCGTCGCCGGTCAACCGCCACCGCCGCCCGTCCACCCGGTGCGCCAGCCCGTTCTCCTCGGCGGCGGGCAGCAGCAGCTCGACCAGCCGGGTGTGCTTGGGCAGCATCCCCGCGGTCACCAGGTCGTCGGTGGTGAACGGCGCCCCGGTGGGCGTGAACTCCCCCAGCGCCGCGGCGGCGTAGTGGGCGGAGCACGTCACCAGGCGCGGCAGGAACCCGTCGTCCAGGCGTTCGAGCTCCCGGCGCGCCCACGTCACCCCGTCCGCCGCCGCGGCGAGCACGTCCCGCGCGCCCGGCAGCGGCGCGCGGGCCCCGTTCCCGAGCGGGGCGGCCCGCAGCACGGTGCGCAGCCGCTCCACCCGGTCGGTGCCGGTCGCGTCGAACCGGCGCAGCACCACGTCGTCCAGTTCCACCGCGACGACGCCGAACTCGTCGGTGAGGACCACGTCCCACCGGACGTGCGCGTGGTCCCGGTGGCGTGAGCGCACGTGCGCGAAGCCGGTGCGCGCCGGGGCTCGGTGGCGCCGGACGGCGCCGATGGCCGCGGGCAGGAAGGCGCTGCCCGGGGCGGTGTCGCCGAGCAGCGGCGCACCGGCTTGCAGCGCGCCGTCCAGCACGACGGGGTGCGCCTCGTAACCGGCGACGGCTTCCCCGCAGTGGTACCGCGCGACCACCTCGTCCGGTCCGACGCGCAGTTCCCGCAGGACCCGGAACCGCGGGCCGTAGTCCAGGCCCGCCTCGGCCGCGGACCGGTAGAGCCGCTCGACCGGCACGTCGACCGGTTCCGGCCGTCCGGCGCCGGGGTGGCGGGCCGGCGGGGGCGAGGCCCACAGGCGGCGGACCCGCCCGGTCGCGTGGACCCGCCACGCGTCGGTGCCGTCGGTGCGGCCGGCGATGCGCAGGCCGCCGTCCTCGGTCAGCGAGCACTGCAGGGTGGTGGTGACGTCCTCGTCCCAGGGCAGCACCAGCGCCTGGTCGATCCGCAGGTCGGTGACCTCCACGGCGTCCTCGTGGACCCGTGCGCCGGCGGCCAGCGCCATCTCGACGTACCCGGCGGCGGGCATCACCACGGCGCCGCCGACGCGGTGGTCGGCCAGCCACGGCACGCGCACCGGTTCGACCACGTCCTGCCAGGTGGGGGCGGCGACCGGCACCCGTTCCCCGAGCAGCGGGTGGTCGGTCCTCCCGGTGCCGCTGGAGCGCACCCACCGGTCGGTGTCCCCGTTCCAGTGCCGCTCCCGCTGCCACGGGTAGGCCGGCAGCCCCACCACGGTCCCGGGACGGGGGAAGTGGGCGTCCCGGTCGGCCGGCGCGCCGGCCGCGAGGAGCGCTTCGGTGGTGGCGCGGATCGCCGGTCCGCCGGGCGAGTCCCGGCGCAGGGTGGGCAGCACCAGCGCTTCGGGGGCGAGCCTGCGCAGGTAGGTGCGCAGCACGGGGTGCGGCCCGATCTCCACGAACGCGTCGACGCCGTCGTCCAGCAGGTGTCGCACGGCGGGGGCGAAGGCCACCGGTTCCCGGACGTTCCGCCACCAGTACCGCGCGTCCAGCTCGGGACCGGTGATCGGCCGGCCGGTCACCGAGGACACCACCGGCACCGCCGCGCGGTGCGCGACCAGGCCCGCGAGTCCGGCGCGGACCTCGTGCTCGACGGCGTCCATGACCGGGCTGTGGAAGGCGTAGTCCAGGTCGAGCTCCCGGAAGAACACGTCCCGCGCCGCCAGTTCGCGGCCCAGGTCCGCGAGCTGCCCGGCGTCACCGCTGATCGTCACGTCCCGGTCGCTGTTGACCCCGGCGAGCGACAACCCGGGCCGGCTCGTCAACAGCCGCACCGCCTCGGCCTCGGGCAGCCCGACGGCGGCCATGCGGCCCCGGCCCGCGGTGCGCCCCTGGGCGGCGCTGCGCACGGCCAGCACCCGGCACGCGGAGGCCAGGTCCAGCGCGCCCGCGACGTGGGCCGCGGCGATCTCCCCCACGCTGTGCCCGACGACGGCCGCCGGGACGATCCCGCGCGCCCGCAGTGCCGCCACGACACCGACCTGCACGGCGAACAACGCGGGCTGGGCGAACTCGGTGCGGCGCAGCCGGGAACGGCGGGGCCGGGCGCGCAGCTCGTCGAGCACCGACCACCGCTGGTGCTCCCGCAGCGCGGCGTCGACCTCCTCGACGGCCACCCGGAACGCGGGGTCGTCGAGGAGGTCGACGCCCATCCGCGCCCAGTGCGCGCCGTTGCCGGTGAAGGCGAAAGCGGTCCCGCCGGTGCTCTCCCGGACCGGTTCGGGTCGCTCCGCGAGGGCGCGCAGCCGGTCCGCGGCCTCGCGGGGGTCCCGCGCCAGGACCGCCGCGCGGTGCGGGCGCCGGCCGCGGCGGCGGGTGGTGGTGTGGCAGAGGTCGTAGAAGTCCCGCGGCGCGGTCCGGTCCGCCTGCTCGGCGAGCAGCGCCGCGGCTCGGGCCAGCGCCTCCGGCGAGTGCCCCGACACGACGATCGGCAGCGCGCGTCCCGCGTCGGGCGCGGGGTCGGCCGCAGGGTCGGGTCCGGTGGGGCCGGCGGTCAGGACGACGTGGGCGTTGGCACCGCCGAAGCCGAAGGAGTTCACGCCCACGACCGGCCGACCGGCGTGCTCCAGCGGGGTCCGCCGCGCGACCGGGGCGAGCCCCAGCCCGGCGAAGTCGATCGCCGGGTTGGGCCGCTCGCCGTGCAGCGACGCCGGGATCTCGCCGTGCCGCAGCACGAGCACCGCCTTCAGCAGCCCGGCCAGGCCGGACGCCGCCTCCAGGTGGCCGAGGTTGGTCTTGACCGACCCGATCGGCAGCGGGGTCCCCCGGCCGCGCCCCAGCGCGCCGCCCACCGCGGCGCACTCGGCCGGGTCGCCCGCCGGGGTCCCGGTGCCGTGCGCCTCGAAGTACGCCAGTTCACCCGGTTCGACGCCCGCCCGCCGGTACACCTCGCGCAGCAGGGCTTCCTGGGTCCGCGCACGGGGCGAGGAGAGACCGGCGGTGCGCCCGTCGCAGTTCACCCCGCTGCCCAGGACCACCGCGTGCACCCGGTCGCCGTCCCGCACCGCGTCCGACAGCCGCTTGAGCACCACCACCGCGCCGCCCTCGGCGCGCACGTACCCGTCCGCGTCGGCGGAGAAGGTCCGGCAGCGCCCGCTGGGCGAGAGCATCGACGCCTGGGCGAACCCGACGTGCGTGGCGGGGTTGAGCAGCAGGCTGATCCCGCCGACCAGCGCGAGTCCGCCCTCCCCCGCCGCCAGGCCCCGCACCGCCTGGTGCAGGGCCACGAGGGACGACGAGCAGGCGGTGTCGACCGCCAGGCTCGGGCCGCGCAGGTCGAAGAAGTGCGACAACCGGTTGGCCGCGATCGAGTTCGCGCCGCCCGCGTTGGTGTAGGCGTTGATGCCGCGCAGGTCGGTCTGCTGCAGGGTGCTGTAGCCGCTGTCGGAGATGCCGACCACGACCGCCGCGTCCGACCCCGCCACCGCGCGGGCGTCGATGCCCGCGTCGTCGAGGGCCTCGACCGCCATCTCCAGCAGCAGCCGCTGCTGCGGGTCGACCCGGGTCGCCTCCTTCGGGGACATGCCGAAGTAGTCCGCGTCGAACGCGGCGAGGTCCACGCCGGTGAGCACGCCCGCGGCGCGGGCGTAGCTCTTGCCCCGGCGCGGCCCCCGCTCGTCGATGAACCGGTCGACGTCGAAGCGGTCCGGCGGGATCTCGCCCACCAGGTCCCGCCCGGCCGACAGCGCCGCCCACAGCCCGTCGAGGTCCGTGATGCCGCCGGGCAGCCGGCAGGCGACGCCGACGACGGCGACGAGGTCGTGCTGCGTCAAGGAGGGCTCCGTGGCGATCGGTGCGAGGCCGTCGCACTCCGGTCGGGGCGACAAGATCTACCGACCGGGTTCGCCGCACCCAAACGTCGTCCACTCCTTCGGGTGATCATGTGATGATCTTTCACCCGATCCGGTGGCGCACGGGCTTCACCTCCCGGTGGCCCCCCTACGGTCGGCCTCCGCGACACCGTTCCCCCTGCGGAAGGCCCCCATGTCCGACGACCGCATGTCCGACGACCGCACCACGCCGTTGACCCCGGCACGAGGCCGGACGCGGTGGTCGCGGTTCACCGTCGTGCTCGCCACGAGCACCGGCCTCGCCGCGGGGCTGGTCACCGCCACCGCCACCGCGGCCGTCCCCACCGCCTTCGCCTTCTCCGGCGAGAACTTCAAGTTCTCCGCCAAGCGCGTGGAGGGCGACGGCTTCGCCCAGTTCGTCGGCGTCGGCGAGGACCAGGACGCGGTGGTGGTCACCAGCATCGGGTCCGCCCGGGTCGAGGACCTGTGCTTCTCCGCCCTGGTCCCGAGCCTCGTCGGGGAGGTGACGATCGTCGCCAGGGCGGGTGGCGACGAGGCGGTCGAGGCGAGCGACCTTGTGCTCAACCTCTCCGACATGCACTCCGACGCGACGCTCACCAACCTGGTGCTGGGAACGGACGCCGGGAAGGTCGACCGGGGCGCGCGCGGCGTCACCGGGAGGGACGGCGACTACGCCCACCAGGCGGACGCGATCGTCATCGACGACCTCAGGTCGAGGTCCGGCACCACGACCGCGGGCGTCTTCAAGCTCACCGGCCTGCACATCACCGCGGTGCCCGGACGCCAGGAGTGCTTCTGATGGTCGCGCGGTTCACCCGGTGGCGCGGCGAGCGCCCGTTCTGGGCGGGGCTGCTCGCGGTGCTCGCCGGGGTGGAGGTCCTGCTCGTCCCCGTCACCGGCTACCGGTTCCTGCTCGTCCAGGGCATCGGCGGGATCGGCTCGGTGCTCGTCGCCGCGGGCCTGGTGGGCGGCGGTGTCGCGCTGTGGCGGCGGCCCGCGCGCAGCGTCGCCATCGGTGTGGCGGTGATTGCCCTCGGGTTCGTCGCCTACGTCGTGGCGAACCTCGGCGGGTTCCTCGTCGGGACGGCGCTGGCCCTCGTCGCCGGTTCCCTCGCGACGGCGTGGCGCGCGGGCCGACCGGCGTGATCGGCCGCCTGTCCGCGGTGGTCCTCGTGCTCGGCGCCACCGCGGTGTGGCCCGTGCGGGAGAGCTGGCCCGCGGTGGGGTCGTCGGCGCCGGTCGACGTGGCGCACGGGTCCCTCCGCGCCCGCACCGCGGTCGCGCACGACGTCCGCTACGAACAGGGCTCCGAGGTCGTGCTGCGCATGGGATCGCTGGAACTGCTCGACGCCGAGCTGGTCCCGCGGCCGGGTGTGGTCATCCGCGTCGGGAACTCGCGCTTCTCCGGGACCGTGGTGCTGGAGGCGAGGTCCGTGTCGGGCAGGCTGTTCGGCCGGGTGCCGATCACCCTGGCCGCGAACGCTCTCCCGCTGTCGCTGCCCGCGCCGTCGGTCACGTTGACCGACGTCGTGGCCGAGGACGTGCGGCTCGACGCGTCGACCGCGACGGTGAGCCGCTTCGCCCTCGAACGGCAGCGCTAGCCGGAGGCGTGCCGCCGGCTCGTCCCGCGGAGTCCCGCGAAGTCCCGTGGGGTCACGCGAACGGGCGGCCCATCCACCAGTTGCCCGGGGCGTCCGGGTCGGTGCTGGACCAGAACTCCACGCACGCGCGGGTGAACTCCTCGGCGGTGAGGTGACCGTCGTCGTCGGTGTCGAGGTGCGCGAACGCCTCGGCCACCTCGGCCTCGGTCAAGCCGGGGAAGTGCCCCCGCAGGAACGCCGCGTACTCGACCGGGCTCACCCGGCCGTCGACATCGGTGTCGGCGATGGACAGGAACGCCTCGGCGAGCGCGCCGACGCCGGCCCGCGCGCCCTCCGGGTCGTCGGACAGCGACCCGGTGGAGCCGACGAACTGCTCGCGCGAGATGGCGACGCCCCCATCGGGGATGTGCGGCAGGTGCAGGTCGTGCCAGATCCGCAGGTAGGCGTCGACGATGCGCTGCTCCTGCGGGGAGCCGGGGGCGTGCCCGAGGGCTTCGGCGGTGCGGCGCCCCATCAGGACGTGGTCCTGTTCGGTCAGCAGCCCGTCGCCGTCCACGTCCAGGTGCGAGAAGCCGTGTTCGATCTTGGCCTTGAGCAGGTCGTTCACCGGCACTGGACGCTCCCCGCGTGATCGGTCGAGGCGGACGGCACACAGGATGCCGCCGTCCGGAGTCAGCGGACAAGGTCCGAAAGGGTGCCCGCGTTACCCGATGGGTTGACCCATCGGGGCCCTGTTCGGCGGGGTTGCCCCGCCGCAGCTCCACCTTTCACACTAATATTAACCCGAACGGGTCATTCAGTTGCTCCGAACGTCACGTCGGTGTCACCCGCAGCGATGCTGCCACTGAAGGTGGTGACACGCCACCGGGTGGAACGGCGCGTCGCCTCACGGCCTGCGAAGGGGCGGGCAGGTGAGGTGCGCGAGGGTGGGAGGAGCGGGATGGACTCCGATGAGCTGGCTCGCGTGGTGGCGCGGGTGGTGCGGCGTTGTCAACAGGCGGGGATGTCGCGGTTCGAGGCCGAGGACTGCGTGCACGACGCGGTGCTGACCCTGCTGACCCTGCTGGCCCGCGACCGGGCGGACGCGGGTAGGGACGGGACCGGGGGCGTGGAGTCGCTCGACCGGTGGTTGGGGGTGGTCGCCCGCCACAGGTCGGTCGACCGGGTCCGGCGGGCACAACGGGAGCAGGGCGCCCTCGCGCGGCTGCGGGCCGCCACCCCGCCCCCGGTGGACCCCGACGAGGTGGTCGTCGACCGGGCACTGGCCGCCTGGCTGGTCCAGGCGTTGGACGACCTGCCGCCCACCACGCGGCAGGTGTGCCGGTCGATCGCCGCCGGTGCCACCACCGGGCAGACCGCCGCCGAGTTGGGACTGACCACCCGTGCGGTGCAGTCCCACCTCACCCGGGCCCGTCGCCTGCTGCGCCACCTCGCCGCCGGGGCCACCGCCGCGGTGGCCGGCACCGTCCTGCGCTGGGTTCGCCAGAGCACCGCGGCGGCGGCGGCCACCGCACCCGTCGCCCTGACCGCCGTCGCGATCAGCGTCACCCCGCTGCCCCACCACGGCCCGGTAGCCGATCCACCGCCCGTCGCGGTCCACGCCCCGCCCGTCACGGTCCACGCCCCGCCCGGCACGACGACCGCACCGCCCGCGATACCCGGTCCCACGCCCACGGCCACCCCGCCCGGGGCGGCGGAGCAGTCCCGAACCAGCCCGCCGACCCGCGACCGGGCCACCGCGCCCGGCCCGGAACCCGAGACCACTCAGGACACTGCCGCGCCGCGCGCCCGGGAGAACACGACCCCGCAGCCCGGAACCACCCCACCCACCCCTTCCGCGCTCGCCGAGGCACGTTCCTCCACGCCGACCGACACCGCCGCACCCGTACCCACGTCCCCGGTCGGCCCACGGCCGCCGATCGGCGCACGGTCACCGATCGGCACCGACGTCCCGGACGCGCGATGGCCGGGCACACCCCGACAGGAGTCCCGAACGCCCGACGCACCCGCGGCGCCGCACCGGGACGGCATCGTCGCCCCTTCGCGGGAACCCGCAGTGGGCGGCGCCGGATCGACTACCCGGCACGAGACCGGACAGCGGAGGTGGTGAAAAACCCTTCCCCTTCGGCCGGTGCCGCCCGGAGGCGCAGCGCCGCTCCGACGTTCTGCGCGTGGGAGGAGGACTCGCGCAGGGCGACGTCGTCACCGCGGGAGGCGGCCGGACGACAGCACCGATGCCCGCGGCGGAACCGCCCGCGGGCATCTGGCACGACAGCACGACGTGATCGTGCCGGGGCGCAGCCGCGCCTACGTGTACATGGTCAACAGGTTCGTTTGCCCTTCGAAGACGCGGCCGGCGATGTAGAGGTTGCCCTGGGAGTCGAGCACCGCGATGGTTCTCTTCTGGTCACCGTGGTAGGTGGTGAAGATGACTTTGTCCCCCTGCTGATCGGTGGAGTGGTTGGTGTTGACCGAGAGCTCGATGCTCAACGGCGAACTGATGACCACGTCCTTCTCCGCAGGCGCGGATTGCGTCGGCGTGTTGAACTCCTTGTTCGGTTGCAGGCTGATCCGGCCGTGCGTGTCCCCTTCCGCCCAGTCCGTCGCTTCTCCGAGGTCGATGTCCGCCATCACGATGTCCTTCCGTTTCCGGGAAACCTTGTTCGGAACTCCGGAGCAGGTGACTTCCCACCCGCACGGCACGTGCCGGCGCCGTGGTCGCCGGTTCGACCACTCGCCTCTCCTCGCCCGCGGGCCCGGCCGGTCCGCCGTGAACGCCCCGAGCCACGAACCAGGTGTGACCAGCCTCAACCGCGAACCCACCCCTCCTGGCCCTCGACCGGGGATCGGGGCGAGATGTCACGGCGTTGCACCACGATCTCGCCGGACCACAATTATTTCGGCGTCGGCCGTCGACCGGCCGGAATGAACCGCCGGATGGCGGAGGACGCTGGGACCGATGGCGCAGCGCCTTCTGCGCGAATGCGAGATGACCACCCGAGTGCGTACGACATCGAGTGCGCCGACGTCAGACATTGGACACGCCTCTCGGACGACAACTCCGGAAGCCGCCGTGAACAGCGGCTTCGAGGTCGGGTGGGCTCCAGTGCATATCTACCGCAAAACCGCAGAGTGCCGCAACCCGTTCGCGATTACGTGATCGATCACCCCGTAAAACCGAGCAGGACTTCGCCGTCAACCGCGTCACCCGAGTCGTCCATCCCAGCGGGGACGGCGTCACTCGTATGCACTATTCGCCGGCCGGAGCACCGCCGTTCCCCTTGGTCGGTGGGAAGCTTCGAGTGCCGGCGCATCCGCGCCGCAGCGGCACCTGCGGCCGAGTGGCCGCGGAGCTGACGTCCGCCTGGCCACTGCCTGCCGCCGTACCCGCACCGCCGGCCCGACCCAGCCACCCTCGCACTCCACCTCAACACCGGGGTGTGAAACCCGGACGCGTCAAGCGTCGTCGTCGTTCGCACTCGTTTTGTTCATGTTCGTGAATGATCTGCGATTGGCCGGAAAGATGCACAGCGCGCAGTCTTGACCGCTCGCTCTCGGTGATGCGACCTGATGTCCGGTTGACGAATTGTCAATCCGCAAGCGTCGTACCTGCATGATCGAAACGGAACCGGCCGTTCATGAATGTGAATGTTGTTGCCAGTCCCGAAAAGTTGCGCAATGCTCTCTGGGAGCGTTCCCAGAGCCTGTGATCACCGCTGATCCCGCCAGTTGGCGGTGGGCACGCTGATGCGGAACCGATGTCCAGGAGTGCTGTTCGCAAGGAGGCGACGCATGAGTCTGCGCATGGGCGAGCGGGTGAGGAGTCGGACCACCGGTATTGCCGCGACCATGTCGGTGGCGGCTTTGACCGGGGGCCTGGTGATGGCGGTCGGCACGAATGCCAATGCGGCGGTCGGGTGCCGGGTGGACTACAGCGTGACCACTCAGTGGCAGGGTGGTTTCAGCGCCAACGTGACCGTGACCAACCTGGGTGACGCGCTGTCGGGGTGGACGCTGGAGTGGGCGTTCCCCGCGGGTCAGCAGGTCACGCAGCTGTGGGGCGGTGAATTCACCCAGTCCGGTGGTGCGGTGACGGTCCGCAATGCCGGCTACAACGGTTCGCTGGGCACGGGCGCCTCGGTCACGCCGGGCTTCAACGGATCGTGGACGAGCTCCAACCCGGCCCCGTCGTCGTTCACGCTCAACGGCGTGGTGTGCACCGGTTCACCCACCGGCACCAGCACCTCGACCTCGACCACCACCCGGACCACGACGACGACCACGACCACGACGTCGCAGCAGCCGGGTGGCGGTGACGGCAGCGGCCCGTGGCCCACCGACACCGGCAGCGTGCACCAGACGACCACGCGGAACGTGGGCACGTACTTCAACGGTGGGATGAAGAAGTACTACGGCATCGGCGACGGCGGTCAGGGCGAGAGCCAGGACCCGATGTTCGTGGTGGCCAACGGCGGCACGATCGAGAACCTGTTCATCGACGCGCCGGCCGGTGACGGCATCCACTGCGAGGGGTCCTGCACCATCCGCAACGTCTGGTGGAACGACGTGGGCGAGGACGCGGCGACGTTCAAGTCCTCCAGCTCCTCGGCGACCTACCTGGTCGACGGCGGCGGCGCGAAGTCGGCGTCGGACAAGGTGTTCCAGCACAACGGCGCGGGCACGGTGACGATCCGGAACTTCCAGGTGCACAACGCGGGCAAGCTGTACCGGGCGTGCGGCAACTGCTCGACGTCCTACCAGCGGCACGTGGTCATGGACGGCGTCACGGCGCGGTCGACCAAGGTGCTGGCGGGCATCAACACGAACTGGGGCGACACCGCCCGCTTCTCCCGCATCACCGTCTACGGCAGCGCGGTGATCTGCGAGAAGTACCAGGGCGTGCCGAAGGGCTCCGAGCCGAAGAAGATCGGCGAGGGCGCGGACGGCAGGAACTGCTTCTACTCGCCGTCCGACATCACCCAGCGGTAGTCGGCCCGCGGGGCGACCCGACAGCGGCATCGCTTCATCGATCGAAGGAGATCCGTGAAACGCATGACGATGCTCCGCGCGCGCTTCGCCGGAGCGGTCACCGCGGTGGTGGCGGTGGTGGGCGGCGGGGTGCCGGCGGCCACGGCCCCCGCACCCGCCGGCTTCGCGCTCAACAGCGCCACCTGCACC